>NZ_CP048741.1:150915-156738 GCF_018336475.1 Romboutsia sp. 13368 | reverse complement strand
TAAATCCTATAGCCTTGCTATAATCAAATTTAATATTTCCCATAAATATCCCTCTTTCTTTCTATCTTTAAGAAAATTATAGCATAAACTTCCTCTATAATTAATCATAAATTACATTTCTTTATCTTATAATTCAATACTTTTTATAAAACACTATATTTATTAATATTACAAATAAAAAAGTTGCCTCAAATGAGACAACTTTTATTTTTTAATTAGTTATTAGTAACTCTTCCTGCTATAACTTGTTGTGCTATATTAACAGCATGGTCAGATACTCTTTCTAAGTTACTTATTATATCTAAGTATATAACTCCAGTATCTATACTACAAGAACTACTATTTAATCTGTTCATGTGATTTGCTCTACATGATTTTTCCATCATATCTACTTGCTCTTCCATTTTTATAACTTTGCAAGCTAAGTCAACATTTGATGTTCTCATAGCTTCTAAAGCATAAGTATAAGTAGATACTACTTTATTGTACATTTCGTTAAGCTCTGATACTCCTACATCTGATAAAGATATATTTGATTCTTTTATATCTTTTGCTAATTCAGCTATATTCTCAGCATGATCTCCGATTCTTTCTATATCAGTAACTGTGTTGAATAAAGCATCTACTGTTTCTCTTGAATCTTCATCTAATGAAGCTTTTGATAATTTAAGTAGATAATTTAATATTTGCTTTTGTAATTCATTTATTTGCTTTTCTTTCTTGAATGATAATTCAATCTTTTCATTAGATTTTTCCATTATCCCTTCCATAGCTGCATTTAAGCTTTCCTTAGACTTTTCACCCATTCTTAGAGTTTCTTTTACTATGCTAGCTAATGCTATTGATGGAGTTTCTATCATTCTATCATCTATAAATTTAACAACTTTATCATCATCTTCTTGTTCATCTTTATTTTGTGGAACTAATTTTAATGCTAATTTAACTATTAACTTATTAAATGGTAATAATATTATAACATTTATTATATTAAATAATGTATGTGCATTTGCTATTTGTCTAGCTGCATCTGTAGGGTCTATAGCAGTAACTATAGCTACTATAGGCTTACTTAATATAAACATAAATATAACAGAACCTAACACATTAAACGTAAAATGCATTATAGCTGCTCTTCTTGCATTTCTACTTGCACCTATACTAGAAATTAATGAAGTTACACATGTACCTATATTTTCACCATATAATATTGGTAAAGCTGCTGTTATAGGTATTAAGCCTTGAGAAGCAAGAGCTATTAACATACCCATTGAAGCACTTGAACTTTGTACTATAGCTGTTATAGCGAATCCCATTAATACTCCTAATAGTGGATGATGTCCAAAGCTTAATAACATATCTGTAAATCCTTGATATTCAGCTAATGGCTTAACAGCATCTTTCATGAAATCCATACCTGTAAATAATATACCAAATCCTATAAGTATTTCTGCTATATGCTTATATTTTGGTTTATTAGTAAACATATATATAACTATACCTATTCCTAGTGCTACTGGAGCAAGGAAATCAACATCTAATGATACTAACTGAGCTGTTATAGTTGTACCTATATTAGCACCCATTATAACACCTATTGCTTGAGGTAAACTCATTATTCCTGCGTTAACAAAACCAACTACCATTACTGTAGTTGCACTACTACTTTGTATTACCATAGTAACTACCATACCAACTAGTACTCCCATGATTACATTACTAGTAAGTAGTTCTATAATTCTTTTAAGTTTTGACCCTGCTGACTTTTGAAGACCATCTCCCATAAGGTTCATACCGTATAAGAATAAACCAAGGCCTCCCATAATTCCTATTGCTATATCCAACTTTCTTATCCTCCTTGATATGCGATGATTAACTTATAATATATATTTCTATTACATTTTAACAAATTTTTTACTTATTTTGTGTTAAGATTATGTTAAATATTATAAATATATTAAATCTATGTGAAATATATGTTAAATTTTGTCTATTAGTTAGAATATCTTTCTATAATTTTCTCTGCACACTTTATACCATCTACTGCTGCAGTAACAATTCCACCTGCATATCCTGCACCTTCTCCACATGGATAAAGATTTTTAGTATTTACAGATTGTAAAGTTTCTTCATCTCTAACAATTCTTATAGGTGCTGATGACCTAGTCTCAACTCCTGTTAATACAGCATCATGCATTGCAAATCCATGTAATTTATTATCTAGCTTAACTAATGCTTCCTTCATAGTTGAAGTAACAAATTCAGGTAGACATTCTCTAAGATCTACAAATGTATATCCAGGTTTATATGATGGGTCTACCTTTCCTAATGATGTAGATACTTTGTCATTTAAGAAATCTCCTACTAATTGAACTGGTGCATTATAATTTTTTCCACCTAATTCATAAGCTAATTTTTCATAGTTTTCTTGGAAATAAACTCCTGCAAGAGGATCTTCACTTCCAAAATCAGAAGGAAGTACATTTACTAAAAATGCACTATTTGCATTTACTTTATCTCTAGCATGCTCACTCATTCCATTAGTTACAACTTCTCCTTCATTTGATGCAGATGCTATAACACTACCTCCTGGACACATACAGAAAGTATAAGCTGTTCTAAGATTTGAAGTATGTTCTATTAATCTATAATCAGCTGCTCCAAGTCTTGGATGGTTATAAAATTCTTTATATTGAGATTTGTTTATTAATTCTTGAGGATGTTCTATTCTTGCTCCTATTGCAAAAGGCTTTTGTATTATTCTTACACCTCTTTTGTAAAGCATCTTATAAGTATCTCTAGCACTATGGCCTATTGCTAATATAACAACATCAGATTCTATAGTTTCATTGTTATTTACAACTACTCCTTTTATATCTCCATTTTCAGTTATTATATCAGTAACTAGAGTATCAAATCTTACTTCTCCTCCAAGTCTGATTATCTCATTTCTTATGTTTTTAACTACATTTTTTAATATATCTGTACCAACATGAGGCTTATGTGAATATAGTATTTCTTCTGGAGAACCAAAGTTAACTAATTCTTCTAAAACTTTTCTACATCTAATATCTTTTATTCTAGTTGTAAGTTTTCCATCAGAGAAAGTACCTGCTCCACCTTCTCCAAACTGTACATTTGAATTATTTTTAAACTTTCTATTATTCCAGAAATCATTTATATCATTAGTTCTATTATCAACATCTAATCCTCTTTCAATCATAATAGGATTATATCCTCTTTGAGCTAATACTAAAGCTGAAAATAAACCAGCTGGTCCACTACCAATTATTACAGGTCTATTTTTTAATTTTTCAGTTCCCATTTCGACACCAATATAATTACGTTGTTTTATTTCCACAACATCTTTTATGGAACTTTTTAAAATTTTATTTTCATTTTTTACTTCTACATCAACTGTATATACAAAATCTATTCTACCTCTTTTTCTTGCATCTATAGATTCCTTATATATAAAATATTTTATAAGTTCATTTTCTTTTATCTTAAGTTTTTTTAATATAAGTTTTTTTAATAAAGAAATATCTTCATCTATACCTAATTTTAAGTTTGATATTCTTAACATCTTGATCTCCTTTACATCAATAATTTTTATTTTTTAAGCACTTTAAAAGCTAGGAAATAAACCTAGCTTTCTATAAATATTAGCTCTATATTTTCTTTTTATACTCTTTCAAAATTTCATMTAMAATTTMTATATTAGTCTTTTTTAGTTATAAGACCTCTTATAACTTTCATATTATTGAATACTTTTTCTAAGAAGTTTTCAGCTTCTTCATTATCTAAAAGTGCTATTTCTAATTGCTCATCATTTGGTATATTTTTAGATTCACAATATTGTTTAGCTAAATCTATTAATTCATTCTTTTCATCTATATTTAAGTTAAATTCTTTATAATCTATTATTATGTATTGTTTAGTTTTTTGAGATGCTACTTCACTATATCCTATTTCAATATGATATATAACAGCATATAAGTTATTTGGATTTTCTTCTCCTTTATATACAGGCACTGCTGGATTTGATTTTATAAAGTTTGTTGATACCGCTATTGCATTTCCTAAACTAAGACTCATAATTATACCTCTTTCTATTATTTTTATACATCTACTATTTTATACATTATTCGCATATATTAAAACCTTTTTTTACGATTTTCTAAAATTTAATTAAAAATATACTTATCTCTATTTAATATCTATAATTTAWTWTTAACAAAAAAATTAGAGACTATATATTAACATATATACCCTCTAATTAATGCACTAAAAATTTTTATTAAAAAATTTTTTAATTTAACTTTTATTTATTAAGATATCTTTAAATCTTTGTATCTCTTACCTAAAGTACTTGGACTTATTTCATACTTTTTAGATATTTGAGCTTGTGTTATAGCTTGTCCGTTAACTTTTTTAATGTGATATTCTACTGCTGCAGCCCATCCATTTTCAGAACCTTTAACTTCTCCGTTAGCTTCTTTATATTCATTCCAGAAATCTATACAAGAATCTAGGTATTCAGCTTCAACATTTTGTCTAAGCATTATACATACATTACAATCATCTTCTGTAACAGCTACTTCAGCTAACTTGTCCATTTTTTCTTCTTTTTGTTTCTTTAAATACTCAGCTATAGTTGGCTCTAATAATTGTTGCATATATTTATATAATATATGAGTATGATGTATTAAGAAAGTTTTCATATCTTTGTATAAATCTTCATATTGAGCAAATAAAGCTTTTAAGTCATTTACGATAACTTCTTTAACTGCATCTGATATACTTATAGTTATATCTATTAATATGCTTGTATCTTCAACATCAACTATTCTAGCTATCATAGAACTTCCTATTTTAAAGTCAGCTAATAATTTTACATCTTCTGTGTAAACTTCTCTGTCAGTTAAACAGTCTTTTAAAAGTATTTTTCCGTCTAATACTTCTTTAATTTCATAGATACCTACATATGATTCAAATAAGTTTCTTAATATATTAACTTCAGCAGAATTAACTTTGTCTCTATTTGCTTCATAGAAATCAACAGTCATAACTTTTTTACTTTCCATTATATGGTCTTGTATAAAGTATGTATTAAAGAATCTATCAAACTTTGCGTTTATAGCATCATCATTTATTATATAGAACATTTCTTTAGCTTTTTCATATTCTTCTTTAAACTTATCTTGTCTTGAATATTCATATATTCTAGTATATAAATCTGAATATTGTTTTTGAGCTGTACTAACTTTTCTACCCGCTCTATCTACTACAACATCTTTATTTAAACAACATCTTTTATATTTTTTGCCACTTCCACAAGGGCATAACTCGTTTCTCCCTAGCAATGTGAGTTTCACTCCTTTGTTTTTAATTTAAAAGTACAATTTATTATTATACCATTTTTTATTAAATGATTCTATATTTATGATATTATTTTCTTATTTTTATGTATAGTGTTAAGTTTTGGCATAATATTTTAATATACTTCAATTATAAACTTTCTATGCTAATATATCTTAATCCTCTTTGTTTTATCAGTAGTTTTATCTAAATATTGATTAATTTTGCTATATTATTTTACTTAATTTATTTTATTGGCTATATATTATTAACTAACAAAATAGTGTTTAAAGATTATTCTTTTTAATTTATAATTTTTCATTAATTAACTCGTTGTGCTAGTTAAATAAAATCATTDAAAATACTAGGTTATAGTAAYGTATATTTAACTATTTTTCAAATAATATCTAGTGATTTCAATATGTTGAGTAAAGCAACCAGCACAACATATTAATTATTTTAATC
>NZ_CP048741.1:131461-150910 GCF_018336475.1 Romboutsia sp. 13368 | reverse complement strand
AATATTATATCTTTACTTAGTACATATAATTCCTCTTTTGATATATCATTCTCACCATTTACTTTAACTAATTTTATATTAAAATCGTCTCTCTCACTTTGAGATTCTGGTATAGAGTTTATATATCCTTTTTCTTTCAAATCTGATATTTTTATTTCTAAACTATCTTTTTCACCTTCATAATCTATATTCTCTGGATAATCATTTATATATAAGCTAGCTGCTGTTGCTAAATTTGCTGCAGCTGCATAGTCTGCATTCTTTTTCGATCTTTCTTGGACTTCACCAAATTGCATAAATCCTATTCCAGATAAAATACCTAATATAGTAACAACTATTACCATTTCTATTAATGTAAATCCTTCTCTTTTCTTCTTTTGTAAACTTTTTAAATTCATATATACACTCCTTGAATATTATATTTTTTATTATTAGATTGAATTTATAGCATCAAACATTGGAATAACCATAGCTATTATAAACAACCCTATAACTAAGCCTATTATCACTGTAATTGTTGGTTCAGCTAATTTCATAGCTTTATCAATCTTTGTATTTAATTCTTCACTATAAAAATCATTAGTAACTCTCAAAGTATCGTCTAATCTACCACTTTCTTCTCCTATTTTTAACATAGATACAAATGTATTCGAAAAAATATCTGCTTTACTTATAGAGTAACTAATATGGTTACCTCTTCTTATATACTCTCTCGATATCAAAAGCTTTTCATATACTAAATAATTATCTATAACCTTTGATGAAATATCTATAGCATCTATAATATGTATCCCACTTTCAATCAATATATTTAATGCTCTACAAAATCTAGTTGTAATAAGTAGTATCATTAAATTCTTTACAAATGGTATTTTTAATTTTAATTTATCATTCATATATTTCACTTTAGGATTATATTTTATTAGATAGTAAATTAGTAATGTAGAGATTAATAATAATAAAAAAATATATATGTAGCTACTTCTAATAAACCTTGATAAGCTTATAAGTAACTTTGTTAATATTGGTGGTTCTATCCCATTAGCTACAAATATCATTTCAAAGTTTGGAATTATAAATACTAATATAAAAAATCCTGATATGATAGACATTATTGTTAATATAATAGGATATATTGATATACTTATAATTTTAGATTTAAGCTTTTCTTCACTTTCATAATAAGTCGCTAAATCATTCATAATTGTATCTATATTTCCACTTAATTCTCCTGCTCTCAACATATTTATAAAAAAGTTTGAAAATAAGTTTGTCTTTTCAAATGAATCAGTTATACTATTTCCATTTTGAATGTTTATTGAAACTTGTTTTAATGCTATTTTTATTTTTTTATTGGATTCTTCCTGTAATATGTTTAAGATTCTTGTGATTTCACATCCTGATTTGAGTAATATGCTCATTTGTTTGCATAGTACTTTTAATTCTTTAGATTTTATTTTTTGACTAGTTGATTTAAGATTATATTTATTATCTATATTTTTAATAGCCTCCATACTGTATTCCCTCTAATATACCACATTCTTCTGCTGTTGTTATATTATTTTCTATTAAGTATCTTGCACTATCTTCAAAAGTAATCATTCCATTTTTTATAGCAACTTGTTTAATTTTATTACTATTACTCCAATCTTTTATTTCTTCTTTAAGATTATCATCAATTTCTAAAATTTCGTACATTGCCGTTCTTCCACTGTATCCTAAATTTTCACATTTTTCACACCCTATTGGTACTTCTATATTCGATTCCTCTTTAATGTAGTCCTCCGTATCAATACTTTCACTACAATGCTTACATACTCGTCGTACTAGTTTTTGAGAAACTATTCCTATTAAAGTTGAACTTATCAAGTATGATGGTAGCTTCATTTCTATAAGTCTATCAATTGATGATATAGYATCATTAGTATGCATTGTACTTATTACTAAATGTCCAGTTGAAGCTGCCCTAATTGCAGTTTTAGCAGTTTCTATATCTCTAATTTCTCCAACCATTATAATATCTGGATCTTGTCTAAGAATTGATCTAAGTCCAATATCAAAAGTTAACCCTACTTTAGGATTTACCTGTATTTGATTTATTCCCTTTATTTTATATTCCACAGGATCTTCTATTGTCATAATGTTTTTATTTTCTTTTACTAAATCATTTAATATAGAGTATACTGTTGTTGTCTTTCCACTTCCAGTGGAACCAGTTACTAAAAGTATTCCTGATTTTTTATTTATTATATTTTCTATTTTTTCTATGGCATAATCAGAAAATCCAAGTTCAGATTTATTCTTTATAAGCCCTTTTCTATTTAAGATTCTAAGAACAATCTTTTCACCATATATAGTTGGTGTAGTAGATACTCTAATATCTATCATATAGTCATCTAGCTTAATATCTGTTCTTCCATCTTGAGGTAATCTCTTTTCTGCAATATTCATACCTGAATCTAATTTTATAACAGTTGATAAAGATAAATAGGAATCCATATCTAGAGTTAATATTTGATTTAATTGACCATCAACTCTAAGTCTTACTATAACCTCTTCTTCAAATGGTTCTATATGTATATCACTTGCATTTTTATAAATAGATATATTTAAAATTTCTTTAAATTTTACTCTAGCATAATCTTCATACAAGTTTGAATTTATACTTTTATACTCATTATTAGATAATTCAACATTCTTATCAACACTTTGAGTATTTAAAAACCTATTCTTCTTTAATTTCTTTTTTCCATTTAAATTTGGTACTGCACTTTTTTCTAATATAATATTACTCACCCTCTATATAATTTAATTTATTTACTATACTCATTTTTTCTATAGTTATATTATCTTCAAGTTTAGTCTCTACTTTTAATGGGTAATTTTCGCATATGCTGTCTATATATGTATTATTTTTATTTATATAGGATTTTAGTTTATTTATATCTCCTACGACTCTAATATTATATGGTTGTGCTATTGGTGTAGAATTTATATTTATATGATTTCCAGCCAAAGTAATTTCCGAGTATTGGTTTATTCTTTGATTATTTATAGATATAAATTTAGCTCCATTTACTTTTAAATCGTTTACTATATTTAATAAAATTTTATTATAATCAATAATATTTGCTATATTACCAGTCTCAGAATCAGCTGCATCTATATTTATTTCAAATCCTTCTCCATCAATGTCAGCATATCCTAATTCTTCTTTTAAGCTATCTAGCTTTTGATTTAGTTTTGAGTCCTTATTGCTTAATGTTATATTTTCCACTTCTTTTTCTAGTTTATGTTTTTCTTTATTTTGACTTTTAATATTCTTTTTTAAACTTTTTATTTCTTTTTTAATAATCTTGTCCTTATTTACATAAGTAGATTCTTGATTATTATAGTCTTTAGCTAATATACCTATTGTTAATCCTATTATMWTTAGCTAATATACCTATTGTTAATCCTATTATAAAGACTATAAGTATTATAGACACATAATTCTTTTTCATACCTTAATACCTCTTGTATTTTTATTTTAGTCTAATTTATCATAACTTTTTATATTCAATTTATTATAAATTTACATATATAAGGCTATACTAAGTAATTAATTAGTATAGCCTTATATAAAACCATATTATTATAAGCTTTATTTCTATTTATTAATTATTTTCATATCTTGATATTTTTTCTATTAACTCTATTTTTAGTTCTTCTACTTCATCAAATCTCATATTTGGAACATAATATGCTTCTATTATATCATGTTTTGATTTTGCTAGTTTTAAATTAGATATTGCATAGCTTACTAACTCATTAAAAACTTTTTTATCAAAATCAATTTCATCTTTATAATAAGATAACTTATCTTTATTTATAAATTGATTAAGATCTATCTTTTCTTTATCCACAAATATATTACTTACTGTTATAGCAATATCTAAATCATTTATTATTATTGTTTCTAGTTTTTCTTTAATTAAAGGATAATGATATATTTCTACACTCATACCTTTTTGAACAGCCTTTTTATATACTTTTGTTAAGAAAGTCGTTTTACCTGTACCTATTTCGCCATCTAAATAATATACTTTTTTAACTTGGCTCAATATACTATCAGTATAATCTACATTACCAATTGGTGTTATAGCCGTTCCAAATAAATGTCTTTCTTTTTTATATTCTCCAGAACTAGAAATTCCATTAAATAAATTTTCTATAAATTTATCTGTTATCATATTTACTTTTCCAAAATCCATACAAGCCTTGTACTTTTCTTCTATATCAAGGTATATAGGCTCTGCAGCTTTTAAATATTTATATGCTCTTCTGAAAGACGAACTTATATCTTCACCAACTTCTAATATTTCTTTCTTGTTTTTTTCTAAGTTTTCTACATTCCAATAGTCTCCTAAGTTTATAATTTCATCTATAGCTCCTGGATTTTTAGGGTCTACAACATGAGGTGAAGTTCCATCTAATAGTACTACACCTAGTTTTTTTATTAATATTGCATCTAATGAACTTGGGTCTGATGGACAATAATGTAATTCAACATCATATCCTTTTTTAATAAATTCTTGTGCAATTTTTCTCATTAAAGATGATTTTCCTACACCTGGACCACCTTTTAAGCAAAATATTCTATTTATATTATCTTGAATTATATTATCAAAAAAATTAAATGATCCATTAGCTGTATTTGCTCCTGGAAATATTTTTCTTATTTTACCTTCCATATATAAACCTCCTAGATTTTCTATCTATTCTAAAATATTAATTATAGTATCAATTTGTTACTCCTATTATAATTTTATTAATCAATTTGAATTATTTATATATAATAAGAAAATCACTTATAAAATTTTTCTAATATTATTTACTATTATTTTTCTTTCATATACAATTATATAAATTTTGAATATGGGGTGAATTATATGTACTGTGGAGAAAAAGTTCGTTTAAGAGCTTATAAAGAAGAAGATATTCCTCTTGCTACTAAATTTCTTAATGATAGCGAATTAAAAAAATTATTAGTTGTAAACATCCCCTTTCCTATGACCTATTGGGAAGAGGAATCTTGGATAAAATCTCAAAAATCAAATGATAATGGTAAATATAATTTTGCTATTGAAGATATAGAAACAGGTAAATATATAGGCGGATGTGGAATACAACATGTGAACTGGTTATCTAGAGTAGCGTTAGTAGGAATAATGATAGGCGATAAAGATTACTGGAGTAAAGGTTACGGTACAGATGCTATGAAAACTTTATTAACTTTTATATTTGACAATATGAATATAAATAAAGTAAGATTAAGTACTTTTTCATTTAATGAAAGAGCTATAAAGTCTTATAAGAAATGTGGATTTAACATTGAGGGTGTATTAAAAGATGAAATTTAATGAAAGAGCTATAAAGTCTTATAAGAAATGTGGATTTAACATTGAAGGTGTATTAAAAGATGAAATTTTTAAGGATGGAAAATATTATGATGAAATAGTTATGTCAATATTTAGAAATTAACTTTAAAAGAGTACCTCTAATATAAATATATTATAAGGTACTCTTATTATTATGCTGATGTTTTATTACTGTTTTTATTTATATTCTTTTTCTTCATATACTCGTAAACAGGTAATCCTATTAATGTTATTATTAAACCAACTATAGAATTTTTAGGTTGTGTTATTAATGTACTTACAACTACAAATATACCACCTATAGTAGCAACCATAGGGATTATAGGATATAATGGAACCTTATATGGTCTTTCCATTTGTGGTTTTGTTTTTCTAAGCTTCATAACTCCAATAAATAACATTGTATAGAATATCCATATAACAAATATAGCTAAATCAGTTAATAGATTAAATTGACCTGATAAAGAATATAAAATTGATAAACCTACTATTAACCAAGTCGCGTTTAATGGTACTCCATTATTATTTAATTTACTAAATATATTAGAGAAAGGTATTCTATTTTCACTTGCCATTGTATATGGAATTCTTCCTCCTGTTAATATAAATCCATTTAACGTTCCGAATACAGAAATTAATATTCCTATACTTATTATCTTTGCTCCTACTGGACCAAATAATTTATTTGCAACTAATGTAGCTGGTGCACTTACTAGTGCCATTTCAGATGCCGTTGCTACGTTTAAGTATGCTACATTTATTATTAAGTACACCGCCATAACTAAAGATATCCCACCTACAATAGCCATAGGTAAATGCTTAGATGGTTTTTTCATCTCACCAGCTAGTGATCCAACATGTATCCATCCATCGTATGCAAATAGTGTTGCTATAAGTACTTGCGATAATGCAGATATAATATTAGTACCTTCTCCAACTAAAGGAGTCATCATAGGTGCAGATGATTCACCTTTAATTAAACCAAATATAATTATCACCGCTAGAGGCAATAACTTACATATAGTAGATGCTGTTTGAATTGCACCTCCAAATTTAGCCCCCAATGAATTTAATAAAACTATAAAAACTATTACTCCTATAGCAATAGATATAACATATAATTCATTACTTAATCCCAGTAAACTAACACATTCTTGAGCAAATACAATTCCTAAGGCCGCAACTAATGCTGGTACAAATAATATTGTTTGCATCCAACCTGTTAAAAATCCGATTCGTTCTCCGTATATTTCTTCTAGATATACCATAAAACCGCCTGGCTTTATTATACTTGCCGATATTTCTGCTGCAGTTAATCCTGCTGCAATTGTTATAAGTCCACCTATTAACCATGCTAATAGGCCTAATCCTGGTCCTCCATTAGTTGCAGTATATATAGCTTGAGGTTTAAAAAATACTCCTGAACCTATTAATATACCAATTACAGTAGACACTGCTGCACTAAGTCCTATACTTTTTCTTAGTTCTTGTTGATTAGAATTTTGACTCATTTAATACACCTCCCTTATTTACTTTAATCATTTCCCAAATTCTATTCGTTTACATATTTTACTATTAGATTACCAAATTTTCAATATAATATATTAAATTTCAATCCTTGAATATGTATATTCTTTATTATANTTGCTGCACTAAGTCCTATACTTTTTCTTAGTTCTTGTTGATTAGAATTTTGACTCATTTAATACACCTCCCTTATTTACTTTAATCATTTCCCAAATTCTATTCGTTTACATATTTTACTATTAGATTACCAAATTTTCAATATAATATATTAAATTTCAATCCTTGAATATGTATATTCTTTATTATATTTAAAACCAATTTATTGATTTATTATTTAACAAAAAGAGTAGCTAACGCTACTCTTTAGTATTATTCTACAGTTATATCGTAACCATGCTTTTGATATTGACTTATGATTTCAGCCCATACTTCTTCTACTCCAGTTTTCTTTAAAGAAGATATAGGTATTATTTTCTCGTCTTTTTCTAGTTGTAATTTTTTTCTTATTATACTAAAGTGCTTTTGATATTGTCCTCTAGATATTTTATCTGCTTTAGTAGCTATTACAACACAGTCATATCCAAAGTGTTTTATCCATTCATACATCATAACATCATCATTAGTAGGTTCATGTCTTATATCTACAAGCAAGAATATTGCACATAATTCTGGTCTATCTTGTAAATATCTTTCCATTATAACTCCCCATTTGTCTTTTTCAGATTTAGCTATTTTAGCGTATCCGTAACCCGGAAGGTCAACAAAGAAGAATTCTTTATTTATAAGATAAAAGTTTATAGTTCTAGTTTTACCTGGAGTTTGACTAGTTCTTGCAAAATTTCTTCTATTTAATAATGTATTTACAGTTGATGATTTTCCGACATTTGATCTACCAACTAAAGCTATTTCTGGTATACCTTCATCTGGGTATTGAGATCTATTTATTGCACTCATTGTTATTTCTGAGCTTCTTATTTTCATTATTTTTCACCATTCCTTAATAGTGCATGCTCTAACACTTGATCCATATGTTCAACAAGCACAAATTCCATTTCGTCTTTTACATTTTGAGGTATTTCTTCTAAATCATGCTCACAATCCTTTGGAAGCAATACTTTTGTTATACCTGCTCTATGAGCTGCTAATAACTTCTCTTTTACTCCACCTACAGCTAAAACTCTACCTCTTAAAGTTATTTCACCTGTCATTGCTACATTATTTCTTACAGGTATATTAGTTAATGCTGAAAGTACAGCTAAAGCCATTGTTATACCTGCTGATGGACCATCCTTTGGAACTGCACCTTCTGGAAGATGTATATGTATATCATTTTTAGTATAGAAATCAGGATCTATATCAAATCTATCTGCTATAGATCTTATATATGATATACCAGTTTGAGCAGATTCTTTCATAACAGTTCCTAACTTACCTGTTAAAACTACTTGTCCTTTACCTTTTAAAACATTTACTTCTGCAGTTAAAGTTTCTCCTCCTACAGCTGTCCATGCAAGTCCTGTTACAATACCAACTTCTGGTTTAGTTCCTGCTAACTGATGTCTATATCTATTTTTACCTAAATATTCATCTAAGTCAGCTTTAGTTATAATAATTTCTTCTAATGAAGGATTTTCAACATATTTTTTAGCTACTTTTCTGCATATTTTAGCTATAGTTCTTTCTAAGTTCCTTACACCCGCTTCTCTTGTATATGAGTCTATTATATCTCTTATAACTTCATCATCCATTTTTACAAAGTCAGGGTTTAAAGCATGCTCTTTTATTTGTTTTGGAAGAAGATATTTTTTAACTATATTTAATTTCTCTTCTTCTATATAACCTGATACCTCTATTATTTCCATTCTATCTAATAGTGGCCTAGGTATCGTACTTAAACTATTTGCAGTTGTAACAAATAGTATTTTTGATAAATCAAAAGGTACTTCTAAGTAGTGATCTACAAAGTCTTTATTTTGTTCTGGATCTAATACTTCTAGCATTGCTGAAGCTGGATCACCTTTATAATCTGAAGACATTTTATCTATCTCATCTAATAAGAATACTGGATTTTTAGTTTGTGCTTCTTTTAGTCCATTTACTATTCTACCTGGCATAGAACCAACATAAGTTCTTCTATGACCCCTTATTTCAGCTTCATCTCTAACTCCACCTAAAGATATTCTTACGAATTTTCTTCCTAATGAATCTGCTATAGATTTTGCTATAGATGTTTTACCAACACCAGGAGGTCCAACTAAACATATTATAGGACCTTTTAATGATTTAGATAATTTTCTTATAGCTAAGTATTCTAATATTCTTTCCTTAACTTTTTCTAATCCATAATGTTCATCATCTAATATTTGTTTAGCATGTTCTAAATCAAGCTTGTCTCTAGTTTCCTTATTCCATGGTAATGAGAATACTGTATCTAAATATGTTCTACTTACAGATACATCTGGAGACATTGGAGATATCTTAGAGAATTTATTTATTTCTTTTGTTAACTTTTCTTTAGTTTCCTTAGGAGCTTTTATTTTTTTAAGCTTTTCTCTATATTCATCAGCTTCAGAGTTTATATCATCTTCTTCCCCTAATTCTTTTTGTATAGCTCTTAATTGTTCTCTTAAATAATATTCCTTTTGAACCTTGTTCATTTGTTTTTTAACTTTTAAGGTTATTTTCTTTTCTATTTTTAATATTTCTATTTCTTCTAATAAAATAGTATATATTAATTCTAATCTCTTCTTAACATCAAATTCTTCTAATATAGATTGTTTTTGCTCTGGTTTTAAATATATGTTTGCAGCTATTGTATCTATAAATTTATCTACATTATCTAAATCTGCTAAAGATATTAATATTTCTGGAGAAACTCTATTTCCTATGTTTATGTACTCTTCGAATGCATCAAATACATTTCTTACTAATGCTTCTACTTCTATGTCTTCTTCAACATTTTCCGCATCATATGCTATTTCTTCTATAATAGCCTTGAAGTATCCTTGTTCTTCATCCATCTCAACTTCTTTTATTTTTCCTCTTGAGATACCCTCAACTAATACTCTTACGGTATCTCCTGGAAGTTTTATCATTTGTTTTATTTTACATATAGTTCCTACATGATAAAAATCTTCTGTAGTAGGTTCATCTGTTTCCGCTTCTTTTTGAGAAGTTAAAAATACTATATCATCATTTAATGCTCCTGCATCTAAAGCTTTTAATGAAATATCTCTACCTACATCAAAATTTAATATCATATATGGAAATATCGCTAATCCTCTAAGTGGAATTAACGGTAATTCATGTTCTATTTTAGTATAATTCTGTTCCACCAATATCACTCCTTAAAGTGCTAGATTTTATTGCTTTATATATTATATATTTACAATGTTTAATTTTCAATATTAATAATAATCTATAATATATATTGCCCTTATTTTATTATGTATAAACTCTTTATTCCCTATTATACACTATATTATCATAATCTAGTTATTTTTTAATCAAATCCATTTTTAAATTCTAACTATCTAATCTAGTTATTTTTTAATCAAATCCATTTTTAAATTCTAACTATCTATAATAAGTGATTTAATACTTTTTTATTCTAAATATATTATCTTAACTCTTTAATAACAGTAAAAAACAGCCTAATAGTTAGGCTGTTTTTAAACATTACTATGCAGTTTCTTCTTCATCTTTAGATACTAATATAGGTTGTTCTTTTCCTTCTACAGCTTCCTTAGTTACAATAACTTTTTTAACATCTTCTCTAGAAGGTACTTCATACATACACTCCATCATAGTACTTTCAACTATACTTCTAAGACCTCTCGCACCAGTATTTCTCTCTATAGCTTTTTTAGCTATTGCTCTAAGTGCATCATCTCTGAATTCTAGTTCTACATCATCAAGTTCTAATAACTTTTGATATTGTTTTACTAAAGCATTTTTAGGCTCTTTAAGAATTTGCATTAATGCATCTTCATCTAATAAGTCTAATGTTGCTATAACTGGTATTCTTCCTATAAACTCTGGTATTATACCGAATTTTAATAAATCTTCAGGAAGAACTTGTGCATATATTTTACCTAAATCTATCTCTTTTTTACTTTCTATTTTAGCTCCAAATCCAAGTGTTTTTTCTCCACCACGTTTTTTGATTATCTTTTCTATACCATCAAAAGCTCCACCTAGTATAAATAGTACATTAGTTGTATCTATTTTTAAGAATTCTTGGTGAGGATGTTTTCTTCCACCTTGTGGTGGAACGTTTGCTACTGTTCCTTCTAATATTTTTAGAAGTGCTTGTTGAACACCTTCTCCACTAACATCTCTTGTTATTGATGGATTTTCTGACTTTCTAGCAATTTTATCTATTTCGTCTATATATATTATACCTCTTTCAGCTTTTTCTATATCAAAATCAGCTGCTTGAATAAGTTTTAAAAGAATGTTTTCAACATCTTCACCAACATATCCTGCTTCTGTTAATGATGTTGCATCAGCCATAGCAAAAGGTACATTTAATGTTTTTGCTAAAGTTTGAGCTAGTAAAGTTTTTCCTGAACCAGTTGGTCCTAGTAATAATATATTACTTTTTTGTATTTCTATATCCTTAGTACTAGCCTTTTTATTGTATATCCTTTTGTAATGATTATATACAGCTACTGATAATGCTTTTTTAGCTTTTTCTTGACCTATTACATAATCATTTAATATCTCCATCATTTCCTTTGGCTTAGGTAAAGATGCAGTATCCTCTTCTATTACTTCTTCTATTTCTTCTTGTATTATTTCGTCACAAAGTTCAACACATTCATCACATATATATACATTTGGACCTGCAATTAACCTTTTTACTTGCTCTTGGTTTTTGCCGCAGAATGAACATTTTAACTGTCTTTTGTCTTCATTTTTTGACATATTAAGCACCTCTTTCTATCTACGGTCTCTTTGTAATTACTTCATCAATTAAACCATATTCTTTAGCTTCCTTTGATGACATGAAGTTATCACGCTCAGTATCCATTTTTATTCTTTCTAATGGCTGACCAGTTCTTTCTGATAGTATTTGATTTAAAGTATCTTTCATTTTTAAGATTCTCTTAGCATGTATTTCTATATCAGTTGCTTGACCTTTAGTTCCTCCTAGTGGTTGATGTATCATTATCTCACTATTTGGTAAAGCAAGTCTCTTACCTTCAGCACCTGCTGCTAATAAGAATGCTCCCATAGATGCTGCCATTCCTATACATATAGTACTTACATCAGGTTTTATGTATTGCATAGTATCGTAAATAGCCATACCTGCTGTTATACTTCCTCCTGGTGAGTTTATGTATAAATGTATATCTTTATCTGGGTCTTCTGATTCTAAAAATAGTAACTGTGCTACTATAAGTCCTGCTGTAGCATCATTTACTTCATCACCTAAAAATATTATTCTATCTTTTAAAAGTTTTGAATATATATCGTAAGATCTTTCTCCTCTTCCTGTTTGCTCAACAACTACAGGTACTAATGCCATCTGCTATACCCCCTAAATATCATTATTTATTTCTATATATAATTTACAGTAGCCCAAAAGGCTACTGTAAGATTAAGCTATTGTTGCATTTTCAACTAGTAAGTCTAGTGTTTTTCTTATTTTTATTTGACCTTTTATGTCTTCTATATCCATCTCTTTTAGAGAAGATTTTATTTTTTCAACTTCCATATTGTACATAGCAGCCATTTTTTCTAATTCAGCATCTATATCTGCATCAGTTGCTTCTACATTTTCTTTATCAGCTATTGCTTCTAATATTAAAGAAGATTTAACTAATCTTTCTGCATCAGCTCTTCTTTCTTGTCTTAATTCTTCTACATTTCTACCAGTCATATCTAATAATTGTTGTAAGTTTAATCCTTGGTATTGTAATTGGTAGTTAAGTTCCATTAACATGTTATCTATTTGATGTTGAACCATAGCTTCTGGTACTTCTAATTCTGTATTTGCACAAACTTTTTCAACTAAAGCATTTCTCATTTCAGCTTCTGCAGCATTTTTAGCTTGTTCTTCTAACTTAGCTCTTACATCAGCTCTTAATTCTGCTAAAGTATCAAACTCTGTAGTATCTTTTGCAAATTCATCATCTAAAGCTGGAACTTCTTTAACTTTTACATCGTTTACTTTAACGTTGAATACTACTGGCTTTCCAGCTAAGTTTTCTGCATGGTATGTTTCTGGGAAAGTAACGTTAACTTCTACTTCTTCTCCAGCTTTCTTACCAACTAATTGCTCTTCGAATCCTGGTATGAATGTGTTTGATCCTATAACTAAGTTGTAGTTTTCACCTTTTCCACCTTCGAAAGCTACTCCATTTTCAAATCCTTCGAAATCTATAACAGCTGTATTTCCATTTTCTAATTCTTTTCCTTCAACAGAAGTTAATCTAGCGTTTTTGTTTGCCATTTCATTTAAGCTTGATTCTACATCTTCTTCACTTACAGTATTATCAACTTTAGATATTTCTATACCTTTGTAAGCTCCTAATTCGAATTCTGGCTTAACTTCAACGTTAACAACCATAACTAATCCATTGTCTTTGCTTATTTCTTCTACATCTAAGTCTGGTCTATCTATTGGGTCTATGTTTAATTCCTTTATAGCTTGTGGATATACTTCTGGGAATAACATATCTATAGCATCGTTGTAGAATACACCTTTTCCGTATTGAGTTTCTATAACTACCTTTGGAGCTTTACCTTTTCTAAATCCTGGTATATTATATTTTCCTTTTGTTTTGTTGTATGCTTTATTTACTGCTGCTTCAAATTTATTATTATCTACAGTTATTTTTAAAGTAACCTTGTTACCTTCTCTTTTTACTAATTCTGCTTTCATTAGTTTTTTCCTCCTAAATTGTTATGTAATAATTTATATAGATTAACTCTTTAATTATAGCAATAAGTTTTTTTATTTACAAGTGTTGGCTGAATTTCATAAACATAGATAATTCAATAGTTTTTATAATCTTATTTGCTCTATTTTTATATTATTATTTTCAAGGTTCATTATGTAAAAACTTTTATATTCTACGCCTCTTGGTAAAGATGTACTTCCTGGATTTAAATATAATATATTATCTTTTTCTAAGTTTAAAGGAGTATGACTATGACCAAATATAACAATATCAGCACCTTCACTTTTAGCCTTAGCTTCTATTTTATCAAGACCATATTTAACATCATATTTATCTCCATGACATAAAAATATTAACTTATCTTCTATATCAAATAGTAATTCATCTTCTACATTATCAAAATCACAGTTTCCCTTAACTGCCATAATACCAACCCTTGTCATACTATGTATATACTTAGAGTCCTCAAAATTGTCTCCAGCATGTATTATTAAATCACATTCTTTTAAATAAGGTATTGTTTTATCAATACATTCTTTAATACTATGTGTATCACTTAATATACCGACTTTCATTACTTACCTATCCTTTTTTTGAACTCTACCTTCATTAACTTTAATGCATTAGCTCTATGGCTTATTGCATTTTTTATTGAAGCTGGTATTTCTGCAAATGTCTTATTGTATCCATTTACTATAAATAATGAATCGTATCCAAATCCATTTTTACCTTTTTCCTCAAATCCAATTTGACCTTCACAAGTTCCTCTTACTACAAATTCTTTTCCATCAGGGAAAACAACTGCTATAGCAGATACAAATCTTGCACTTCTTTGGCTCATTGGTATATTTTTTAAAGATTTAAGTAACTTTTGTCTATTTTCTTCATCAGTAGCATTCTCTCCTGCAAATCTAGCTGAGTATATTCCAGGTTTTTTTCCTATAGCATCTACTTCTAATCCTGAATCATCAGATATAGCTATCATTTTTGTTTTCTTAGCTATTGTTCTAGCTTTTATTAAAGCATTATGTTCAAAAGTTTTTCCATCCTCTACTATTTCAATTCCATCTAGGTCTACATCTTTTAAAGAATATATTTTATATTCAAGGTCGTTTAATATTTCACCTATCTCTTCTAATTTATGAGCGTTATTCGTAGCTATAACTACTTCATCACCATATTCTACTCCAAGTATTTCATCTGCAATTTCACCTAATGCTTCTCTTTGAGCCTTTATTAATTCTTTATTACCTTTTTCTCCAAGTTCTAATAATTTATTTAAGTCTTCTCTAGAGAAAGGTCTTTCTTCTCCTGTACCTTGAACTTCTACGAACTCGCCTTTATCAGTCATTATTACGTTCATATCTACCTGTGCATTTGAATCTTCTTCATAACATAAGTCAAGTAAATGTTCTTTTTCAACAATTCCTACACTTATAGCAGATACAAAACTTGTTATTGGCATATGTTTTATAGCTTTAGATTTATGTAATTTATTTATCGCATCTACTACTGCTACAAATGCCCCAGTGATAGAAGCTGTTCTAGTTCCTCCATCTGCTTGTATTACATCACAGTCTACCCATATAGTCCTTTCCCCAATTTTAGTTAAGTCAACTACAGATCTTATAGCTCTACCTATTAATCTTTGTATTTCTTGAGTTCTACCATCAATTTTTCCTCTTGATGATTCCCTTACTTTTCTTTGATGAGTTGATCTTGGAAGCATTGAATATTCAGCATTTATCCAACCTGTTCCTGTATTTCTTAAAAATGGAGGTACCTTATCTTCAATAGATGCTGTACATATAACCTTTGTTGAACCCATTTCTATAAGCACAGATCCTTCTGCGTACTTTGTATAATTTCTAGTAATTTTTATATCTCTGATTTGATCGTTTTTTCTGTTATCAATCCTTGTCATTTATAATACCTCTCTTAAATCAATCTACTACTCTATATATTAAATTTATATACTATTTTTATTAGTAATTTTTAATAATATTACAATTACAATTATAATTTTATCATAAGTAGTTATTACTTTTCCATATTTAAGCACATAGATATATATTTAATATCCGCAGTATTTCGATTATCTTTCTTATTATATGAGTTTTATTCTACACTAGTTTACTTTCTACTTCTTCTTTTGAAGACAATTTACAAATTTCTATAAAAGTATCTTCATCTATCACCTTTATTCCTAAGTCATTTGCTTTTGTAAGTTTTGAACCAGCTTCTTCTCCTGCTAGCACAAATGTAGTCGACTTACTAACGCTAGATGTCGCCTTACCACCTCTAGATTCTATCATATCTTTTGCATCATTTCTTTTTAATGTAGGAAGTGTTCCAGTTAATACAATTTTCATTCCTTCAAATACTTTATTTACATCATTGTTCTCATTTTCTATAACCTTAGTATTTAGTCCATATTCTTTTAACTTCTCTATTACTTTTATATTTTTTTCTTCCTTAAAGAATTCAACAACACTATTGGCCATAATCTCACCAAATTCTTCTAAATTTATAAGTTCACTAGTTGTAGCATCCATTATCTTATCTATATCTTTAAAGCTACTAGCTAATATTTTAGCGCCTTTAGTTCCTATGAATTTTATTCCTAGACCATTTATTAATCTCCATAAGTCATTTTCCTTAGATTTATTTATAGCATTTATAAGATTAGTAGCTGACTTTTCTCCCATTCTCTCTAAGCCAACTATTTCTTCTTTTTTTATTGTATATAAATCAGATATATCTTTTATTATATTTTCATTTAATAATAAAGTTATAATTGATTCACCTAGTCCATCTATATTCATAGCTTCTCTAGAGGCAAAATGTATTATCCCTCTTCTTATCTGAGCTGGACAAGATATGTTTATACACTTTACAGCAGATTCACCTTCTAATCTTACTGTAGGTTCAGAACAAACAGGACAATTATTAGGCATATTAAACTCTATTTCATCACCTGTACGCTCTTCTTTTACAACTTCTAATACCTGAGGTATTATATCCCCTGCCTTTTGAACTATTACTGTATCATTTATTTTTATATCTTTTTCTCTTATGTAATCTTCATTATGTAATGTTGCTCTACTTACGCTTGTCCCTGCTAATCTTACAGGTTCTAATACAGCAGTTGGAGTTATAGTTCCAGTTCTACCTACCTCTACAATAATATCTACTATTTTTGTTTTCTTTTTTTCTGCCGGGAATTTATATGCTATTGCCCATCTTGGACTTTTTGCTGTATATCCCATAGATTCTCTTTGCTTTAAATTATTTACTTTTATTACCATACCATCAATTTCGAATCCTAAAGTTCCTCTATTTTCTGTCCAATATTCAATATACTCAATTACTTCCTCTATACTTTTACATATTTTATAATTAGGACTTACAGAGAATCCTAGAGATTTTAAGAATTCTAAAGATTCGCTATGACTTTCAAATTGATGATTTTGTGCATATTCTAAGTTAAATATAAATATATCTAGTGGTCTTTTAGCTGTTAGCTTTGGATCTAATTGTCTAAGTGAACCTGCAGCTAAGTTTCTTGGATTTGCAAACATTTGTAGACCTTGTTCCTCTTGTTGTTCATTTACCTTGTTAAAATCATCTTTAGATATGTATACTTCCCCTCTTACAACTATTTCATCTTTATCATTTATCTTAAGAGGTATGCTTTTTACAGTCATTAAATTTTGAGTTATATCCTCTCCTACAACCCCATTACCTCTAGTAGCTCCATACTGAAATTCTTCATTATTATATGTAAGACCTACAGATAAACCATCTATTTTAAACTCTACTACATACTCTACATCTCCATTTACCATATCTTTTACTCTTTTATCAAAATCTTTTAAATCTGAAGCTGAGTATGCATTAGACAAGCTTAACATTGGTATTTTATGAGTTATTTGATTGAATTTTTCTAATGCTTTACCTCCAACCCTATTAGTTGGTGAATCAATTCTCTTAAATTCTGGATGTTCTTCTTCTAATTTTATTAATTCTTTTACTAAGTTGTCATATTCAATATCAGATATTTCTGGGTTATCTTCATTATAATATTTCTCATTATGATAATTTATTTTATCTATTAATTCATTTATTTTGCTTTCTATATTCATCCTATATCACCTCTTAATTATAAATCTCTTTTAGTATTGCCATTTCAGTATTTTATTATATTTCCAGTATATCATTATGCATATAAATTTGTTGAAAATTTTTACATTTATATATTATCTAAACTTTCAAAATTATAGCATAATTACTAGTTTACTTTTTTTTATTTAGCAAATGTTTTTCTCTGTGTATTTTTTTGTCGTAAAAAGTAGAAAAGGATGTTGATATTTATGTGGAAATCGTTATAATAGTTATTGTAATTATAAAAAATAAAAATTTAATTAAGAAAGGACGACAAAAATGGAGAACAAACAACTTCAAAAAAGTTTAGGTGTTGCTGCTGCTTTATCAACTGTTGTTGGTATGGTTATAGGTGGTGGAGTATTCTTTAAACCACAAGCAGTTTACACTTTAACTGGTGGTGCACCAGGTCTTGGAATGATAGCATGGGTTATAGCAGGTATAATAACAATAGCTGCTGGACTTACTGCAGCAGAAGTTTCAGCTGCAATACCTAAAACAGGTGGAATGATGGTATATATAGAAGAAATATACGGTAAGAAACTTGGTTTCTTAACAGGTTGGATGCAATCAGTATTATTCTTCCCAGCTACAATAGCTGCTTTAGCAGTTATGTTTGGACAACAATCTGCTGGATTATTAGGAAATGAATCTTTAGTATACCTTATAACATTAGGTGTTATAGTATTACTAGCTGTATTAAACTGCCTTGGATCTAAAACAAGTGGTATAATACAAACTGTATCAACTGTAGGTAAATTAGTTCCTCTTGTATTAATAATGATATTCGGATTTATAAAAGGTAGTGGAGATAACGCTATAATAAGCCCTATGGTTGCTGAAGGTATAAGCCCAATGGGTATAATAGGACAATTATTAATAGCTGTATTATTCGCTTATGATGGATGGATAAACGTTGGTGCTATAGCTGGTGAAATGAAGGATCCAGGAAAAGATTTACCAAAAGCAATAGTTGGTGGTTTATCTTTAGTTATGGCAGTATATATAGTTATAAACTTAGCTTACCTTTGGGTATTACCAGCTGATCAATTAGCTAACTACGCTTCTCCTGCTTCAGCTGTTGCAGAACAAATATTTGGACCAATGGGTGGTAAATTTGTAACTTGCGGTATATTAGTATCTGTATTCGGTGCTCTTAATGGTTACTTATTAACAGGACCAAGAGTAACTTATACATTAGGTTCTCAAAAAACTTTACCAGCAGCATTAGGTAAGGTAAACAGCAGTGGTGCTCCAGTTAATGCTACATTAGCAATGGCAGTATTATCTTGTTTATATGCTTTATCAGGACAATTCAACTTATTAACTGACTTAGCTGTATTTGCTATATGGGTATTCTATGTATTAACATTCATAGGTGTTATAAAGTTAAGAAAAGATCAACCAAACTTACACAGACCTTACAA
>NZ_CP048741.1:131369-131441 GCF_018336475.1 Romboutsia sp. 13368 | reverse complement strand
TTTCAATAGTAGCTATAGCATGTGGTGTGTTCGTTGTAGTAAACCAATTATTCTTATCTGGAATGACTAATA
>NZ_CP048741.1:129990-131346 GCF_018336475.1 Romboutsia sp. 13368 | reverse complement strand
TTGTTGTTGGTATGGTTATAGGTGGTGGAGTATTCTTTAAACCACAAGCAGTTTACACTTTAACTGGTGGTGCACCAGGTCTTGGAATGATAGCATGGGTTATAGCAGGTATAATAACAATAGCTGCTGGACTTACTGCAGCAGAAGTTTCAGCTGCAATACCTAAAACAGGTGGAATGATGGTATATATAGAAGAAATATACGGTAAGAAACTTGGTTTCTTAACAGGTTGGATGCAATCAGTATTATTCTTCCCAGCTACAATAGCTGCTTTAGCAGTTATGTTTGGACAACAATCTGCTGGATTATTAGGAAATGAATCTTTAGTATACCCTATAACATTAGGTGTTATAGTATTACTAGCTGTATTAAACTGTCTTGGATCTAAAACAAGTGGTATAATACAAACTGTATCAACTGTAGGTAAATTAGTTCCTCTTGTATTAATAATGATATTCGGATTTATAAAAGGTAGTGGAGATAACGCTATAATAAGCCCTATGGTTGCTGAAGGTATAAGCCCAATGGGTGTAATAGGACAATTATTAATAGCTGTATTATTCGCTTATGATGGATGGATAAACGTTGGTGCTATAGCTGGTGAAATGAAGGATCCAGGAAAAGATTTACCTAAGGCAATAGTTGGTGGTTTATCTTTAGTTATGGCAGTATACGTAGTTATAAACTTAGCTTACCTTTGGGTATTACCAGCTGATCAATTAGCTAACTACGCTTCTCCTGCTTCAGCTGTTGCAGAACAAATATTTGGACCAATGGGTGGTAAATTTGTAACTTGCGGTATATTAGTATCTGTATTTGGTGCTCTTAATGGTTACTTATTAACAGGACCAAGAGTAACTTATACATTARGTTCTCAAAAAACTTTACTAGCAGCATTAGGTAAGGTAAACAGCAGTGGTGCTCCAGTTAATGCTACATTAGCAATGGCAGTATTATCTTGTTTATATGCTTTATCAGGACAATTCAACTTATTAACTGACTTAGCTGTATTTGCTGTATGGGTATTCTATGTATTAACATTCATAGGTGTTATAAAGTTAAGAAAAGATCAACCAAACTTACACAGACCTTACAAGGTACCTATGTATCCTGTAATACCATTAGTAGCTATATTAGGTGGATTATTCGTTGTAATAAACCAATTAGCATTCTCTGGTATGAAAAATACAGTGATAGCTTTAGGTGGAGTTGTTATAACTCTTATAGGTTTACCAGTTTACAATTATATGACTAAGAAAAACGCTGATTCTAAAGAAGAAAAAGCTGCTTAATAATAAGAAAACTACTCACATATGTGAGTAGTTTTCTTATTATTTAATATCCCTTAGATATATC
>NZ_CP048741.1:128175-129737 GCF_018336475.1 Romboutsia sp. 13368 | reverse complement strand
GTAGAAAAAACGTTGTTTTTAGCAAAAAAACGCATTATAATATGATTATATTAGTAATTATAAAAATTTAAATCAGAAAGGAATGTAGTCAAATGGAGAATAAACAACTTCAAAAAAACTTAGGTGCCGCTGCTGCTTTATCTACAGTTGTTGGTATGGTTATAGGTGGTGGAGTATTCTTTAAACCACAAGCAGTTTACACTTTAACTGGTGGTGCACCAGGTCTTGGAATGATAGCATGGGTTATAGCAGGTATAATAGCAATAACTGCTGGACTTACTGCAGCAGAAGTTTCAANNNNATTGAGTAAAGTTACTTACTGCAGCTTTTGCACCTGAGTAAGCTGGTATTTTAGTTAATAGTGTATAAGCGTTCATTGWATATATATTCTTAATATATATTCTTACAAGTTAGCCAATACTATTATTAAATTATCATACTTCACATTCAATATTTCTAGACTCTCTTTATAGTAATACAGTTCATTATGATAGTTTATTTTATAAATTAATTAATTGATTATTTTTTCTATATTCATACTATATCACTTTATAATTATAACTATCTTTTATTATATTTTTTAGTATGTAATTCTAGTTTTAAATCTTTCAAAGTGCAGGTAAAAGATATTTTAACTTATTTTTATTTTGGAAATATTTTTCATGTCTTTTTTTGTCGTTAAAAGTAGAAAAAACGTTGTTTTTAGCAAAAAAACACATTATAATATGATTATATTAGTAATTATAAAAATTTAAATCAGAAAGGAATGTCATCAAATGGAGAACAAACAACTTCAAAAAAACTTAGGTGCCGCTGCTGCTTTATCTACAGTTGTTGGTATGGTTATAGGTGGTGGAGTATTCTTTAAACCACAAGCAGTTTATGAAATAACTGGTGGAGCACCAGGACTTGGAATGATAGCATGGGTTTTAGCAGGTATAATGACAATAACTGCTGGACTTACTGCAGCAGAGGTTTCAGCTGCAATACCTAAAACAGGTGGTATGATGGTATATATAGAAGAAATATACGGTAAAAAACTTGGTTTCTTAACTGGATGGATGCAATCTGTATTATTCTTCCCAGCTACAATAGCTGCTATATCAGTTATGTTTGGACAACAAGCTGCTATATTATTAGGAAATCAATCTTTAGTAATACCTATGACAGTAGGAGTTATATTACTAATAGGTGTATTAAATACTTTTGGTTCTAAAACAAGTGGTGCAATACAAACTGTATCAACTGTATGTAAATTAATTCCTCTTGTATTAATAATAGTATTCGGATTTATAAGAGGTGGAGGAAATAATCCTATAGTACAACCTTTAGTTGCAGAAGGTATAAGCCCAACAGGAGTAATAGGACAATTATTAGTTGCTATATTATTTGCTTATGATGGATGGATAAATGTTGGTGCTATAGCTGGTGAAATGAAAGATCCAGGAAAAGATTTACCTAAAGCAATAGTTGGTGGTTTATCTTTAGTTATGGCAGTATACGTAGTTATAAACTTAGCTTACCTTTGGGTATTACCAGCTAATGAATTAGCTCAATATGCT
>NZ_CP048741.1:125982-128161 GCF_018336475.1 Romboutsia sp. 13368 | reverse complement strand
AGTTGCAACTGAATTATTTGGTCCAATTGGTGGTAAAATAATAACTGTTGGTATATTAATATCTGTATTCGGATGTATAAATGGATACCTATTAACTGGACCAAGAATAACTTATACATTAGGACAACAAAAAACTATACCAGTTATATTTGGTAAATTAAATAAAAATGATGTTCCAGCTAATGCTACATTATTAATAGCTGTATTATCAGCTTTATATGCATTATCAGGACAATTTAACTTATTAAGTGATTTATCAATGTTTGCTGTTTGGTCATTCTATGTTTTAACATTTATAGGTGTTATAAAACTTAGAAAAACTCATCCAAACTTACACAGACCATATAAGGTACCTCTATATCCTATAGTTCCATTAATAGCAATATTTAATGGATTATTCGTTGTAATAAACCAATTAGCATTCTCTGGTATGAAAAATACAGTGATAGCTTTAGGTGGAGTTGTTATAACTCTTATAGGTTTACCAGTTTACAATTATATGACTAAGAAAAACGCTGATTCTAAAGAAGAAAAAGCTGCTTAATAATAAGAAAACTACTCACATATGTGAGTAGTTTTCTTATTATTTAATATCCCTTAGATATATCTATCTTATTTTTTAAAGGTTTATTTTCTATATAATTTTTTAGATTATCATAAATCATATTAAAAGTTCTTTCTTGGTTTTTATCAGATACCCATGAATTATGAGGTGTTATAATTAAATTGTCAAATTGCCATAATTCACTACTTATATCTAATGGTTCATTTTCAAATACATCTAATGCAACACCTCTAAACTTATTCATATACATTATTAAATCTTTTTCATTAACAATATTTCCTCTACCAACATTTATAAATACAGAACCTTTTTTCATAAGTTCAAATTTATCTTTATTTATAATACCTATAGTATCTTTTGTTGCTGGTATTGTGGCTACAACTGTATCACAATTTTTAAATACTTCATCCATTTGCTCACTTGAAAAGCATCTATCAAAATAATTTTTATTATTACCAGTTGTATTAACTCCCCATATTTCAACATCAAATCCTTGTAGTCTTTTAGCAGCCTCTGTAGCTAGTGTTCCAGTTCCTAAAAAACCAATTTTTTTACCACTTAATTCAGCTATAGAAAAATTTACCTTCCATTTTTTATTCAACTGTTGTTCATGAAGCTTTTTACTATTTTTATATATCTCTAGAATAGACATAACTATCCACTCACCTATTGGAACACTATAACCACCCTTATTATTAGCTATTATAATATCTCTATCTATAATTTTATCTAATGGTATTTGATCTACTCCTATACTAGTTGTCTGTATATATTTTAAATTATTCATTTTACTTATATCTAGAGTCTTAAATGGATTATATGTAACCAATATATCAGCATTATTTACATCCGCATTATTTGTTACACTATTCTCATCATAATATATAACTTCATATCCTAATTCTCTTATTTTATCAAATTTTTCTTTTCCATAATTCTTAGTAAATAAAACTTTCATAATTTCACCCCTTATAAGAATATATTTTTTATATTCTTAWTAATAGTATAAAAATAAAAAGTCCTTCAAAATTGAAGGACTTAATCTATTTAATATAAATGTATACTATGATGATAGTAATCTGAGGTGTAGGATACATTTATTTAATAGTATCTTACCCAATTATTTAGATTAAATACTATCTTTTTATATCTATTACATTTTGAACAAGAGCTTTACATCTTCCGCAAGCTGCACCTGCACCTGTTATTTCAGCTACCTTATCTGTAGTGTCTGCACCATCTTTAACTGCATTTACTACATCTTCAAGTGAAACACCTTTACATCCACATACAGATGCTAATATTTTTTCTATTTCATCTACGCATCTTCCACATCCAGTAGCAGCACCAGTCATATCTTTTATTTCTTGCACTGTACGAGCACCATTTATCATTGCTTTTCTTATATCTATGTAACTTACTTGTTTACAGTGACATATTATTCTATCTCCAGCCATTTTATAATCTCCTTTATAATATAATTATTTTTCGTCTTATGATATTATACCAAATTTATACATGTTAAAACATATTAAAGCAAAAAAATAAAGCAGTATTCTGCTTTATTTTTTTGCTATTTTAGCCACACACTCAACGTGCATTGTATATAGGAAC
>NZ_CP048741.1:102761-120352 GCF_018336475.1 Romboutsia sp. 13368 | reverse complement strand
CACCAGTTATATCTTTTATTTCTTGCACTGTACGAGCACCATTTATCATTGCTTTTCTTATATCTATGTAACTTACTTGTTTACAGTGACATATTATTCTATCTCCAGCCATTTTATAATCTCCTTTATAATATAATTATTTTTCGTCTTATGATATTATACCAAATTTATACATGTTAAAACATATTAAAGCAAAAAAATAAAGCAGTATTCTGCTTTATTTTTTTGCTATTTTAGCCACACACTCAACGTGCATTGTATGTGGGAACATATCAACAGGTTGTATTTCTATACACTTATATCCTCTTTCATCTAAGTATGCCAAATCTCTAGCTAATGTAGATGGATTACATGAAACGTAAACTACTCTATCTGGTGCCATAGATACTATAGTATCTAATACTTTTTCATCACAACCTTTTCTAGGTGGGTCAACCATAACTACATTTGCAGTCTTACCTTCACTATACATCTTAGGTACAACTTCTTCAGCCTTACCAACATAGAATTCTACATTGTTTAAATTATTTAATTTAGCATTAATCTTAGCATCTTTTATTGCATCTTCAACAATCTCTATACCATATACTTTAGTTGCTTTTTGAGCCAAGAATAAAGATATAGTTCCTATTCCACAATATATATCAAATACTGTGTCATTTTCTTTTAAATCTGCATATTCTAAAGCTTTATTATATAAAACTTCAGTTTGAACAGGATTTACTTGGAAGAATGATAATGGAGATATTTCAAATACTAAGTCTCCAATGTAATCATTTATTTTTCCATTTCCATATATAACTTTATTTTCTCTTCCTAATATTACATTAGTTTTAGCTTTATTTATATTAAGAACTAATGTCTTAAAGCCAGGAATATTTTCTTTTAATATAGATGCTAATTCACTTAGGTGTGGTAAATTAGTACCATTTGCTACTAAAACAACCATTACTTCATTAGTTGTAAATCCAACTTTTGTTACTAAATGTCTTAATATACCAGTATGAGTTGTTTCATTATATATGCTTATATTGTATGCTTGTATATAAGTCTTTATTATTTTGATTATCTTATCATTTATATCATGTTGTATAACACACATATCAGTAGGTATTACATAATGACTTTTTTTCTTATAGAAACCTATAGCCGGTTCTCCATTTATACTTTGTATCGGGAACTGAGCTTTATTTCTATATCTATATGGATTTTCCATACCCATAGTTTCATGTATCTCAACGTTTTCTAATTTACCAATTCTAGCTACAACTTGTTTAACTTCATTTGTTTTTAATTCAAGTTGTTTATTGTAGTTTAATTCTTGTATCTGACATCCACCACAATCTTTTAATTCATCACTACATGTTCTCTCTACTCTAAATGGAGATTTTTCAATTATTTCAACTATATCTCCTACTGCATAATTCCTTTTAGATTTATTTATCTTTACTTTTACTTTATCTTGTAATAATCCGCCCTCTACAAAAACAGTAAATCCTTCGTATTTTCCTACTCCAACTCCACCTTGACCTATATCAACTATATCCACAACGTACTCTTTATTTTTTGATAACATAGGTTAGTCCTCCGTACATTTATTTTTATGACTTCAATATTTAATTTTACCAAAAAAATAAGAGCTTTTAAAGCCCTTATATAAATAAATCTTTAATTTTTAATACCTTTATATAACTGTATTAATACAAATCCAATAATATATATTCTAAAAGTGTGTCACTAAAACTATTTATGTAAATTTATAAGATATTATACTATTAACTGTAGTTAATCTTATAAAAATAGCCACTATGTTTAATTAATAAACTTAGTGACTATTTTTTCCTAAAAGAATATTATTAAAATTATGTATAATATTCTAANNNTTAATCTTATAAAAATAGCCACTATGTTTAATTAATAAACTTAGTGACTATTTTTTCCTAAAAGAATATTATTAAAATTATGTATAATATTCTAACTTATTTAAATTTATAAAAATTATTTAGTTCTTATAAAACTCTTGACGATCCTCTGTATATAACACCTCTAGATGCATCTACAGTAACTATTTCTCCATCTTTTACAGCATTTAATATATTTGTTGCAGATACTATAACTGGTTTATTTAAGTTTATACCTACAATTGCAGCATGAGATGTCATTCCACCTTCTTCTGTTATTATAGCAGAACATTTTTCTATGAATGGATTCATTTCTATATCAGTCATATTAGTAACTAATATATCTCCTTCATTGAACTCTACAGCATCTTGTACATTTTTAACAACTCTAACTTTACCTTCTACAGTTTTAGATCCAACACCTATACCTTTTACGATTTCTTCACTTATAACATGTACTTTTATTAAGTTTGTAGTACCACTTATTCCAACTGGTACTCCAGCAGTTATAACTACTAATTCACCATTATTTATGTATCCTGCATTTTTAGATGATTCTATAGAATTTTCTATAACTTCATCTGTATTTCCTGCAACTTCAGCTTTAACTGGATAAACACCCCAAGTAAGAGCTAATCTTCTCATTACTCTTTCATCATTTGTAGTAGCTATTATTGGACACTTAGGTCTACACTTAGATACCATTCTAGCAGTATGTCCTGATGAAGTACATGTTATTATTGCAGAAGCATCTAAATCAACTGCAGTTGTACAAGTAGCATGACTTATAGCATGTGTAACTGTTGCGTTAGATCTGTCATTTTTATTTAATAATCTATCATAATCTAATGTTTCTTCTGTTCTCTTAGCTATAGTAGCCATTGTTTTTACAGCTTCTACTGGATATTTACCAGCAGCAGTTTCTCCAGATAGCATTATTGCATCCGTTCCATCATATATAGCGTTTGCAACGTCTGTAACTTCTGCTCTTGTTGGTCTAGGATTTCTCATCATAGAGTCTAACATTTGAGTTGCAGTTATTACTGGCTTTCCAGCTTCATTACATTTTGCTATCATTAATTTTTGAACTACAGGTATTTCTTCTGTTGGTATTTCAACTCCAAGGTCTCCTCTAGCAACCATTATACCGTCAGAAACAGCTATTATATCATCTAAGTTATCTACACCTTCTTGGTTTTCTATCTTAGATATTATTTGTATATCTGTAGCATTGTTTCTTTCTAAAATTTCTCTTATAGCTAAAACGTCAGAAACTTTTCTAACAAATGATGCAGCTATAAAGTCTATTCCTTGAGATATACCAAACTCTATATCGCTTATATCTTTATCAGTTAATGCTGGTAAATTTATTTTAACACCTGGTACGTTAACCCCTTTGTGATTTTTAACTATCCCTGAGTTTTCAACTGTACAAAGTATATCATCACCATTTATTTCATCAACTCTAAGACCAACTAAACCGTCGTCTATTAATATAGTATCACCAGCAACTACATCACTTGCAAGTCCTTTGTAGCTTACTGTACACATTTCCTTTGTTCCCATAACATCTTTCATAGTTATAGTGAATTTTTGACCTTCTTCTAATAATACTTCTGGTTGATCAAAGTTTCCTGTTCTTATTTCAGGACCTTTTGTATCTAATAATATAGCTACTGGCTTATTTAACTTTTCTCTAACCTTTTTAACTAAGTCCATTCTACCTTTGTGCTCTTCGTGAGAACCATGAGAGAAATTCATTCTAGCTACGTTTAATCCATTTTCAACTAATGCAGTTAGCACTTCTTCTTTCTCTGATGCTGGCCCTAATGTACAAACTATTTTAGTTCTCTTAGTGTTTTTTAACATTCGTATATTCCTCCTAAATTATATAGATAGTATTTTCACCATTTCATAAGTATCTCTATCAAATGTTTTCGGTATTGATAAAGCTTCATGTATGTCCATATCTATTATCTTATTGTCTCTTATACCTACTACTCTAGCAGCTTTACCATCTAATAATAGCTCTACTGCTCTTACTCCCATTCTACTTGCTAGAATTCTATCAAACGCACTTGGAGTACCACCTCTTTGTACATGTCCTAGTACAGTAACTCTCAAATCCGCTCCAGTTTCTTTTATTATTTCTTTACCTAAATCTTGAGCATTTCCTACTCCTTCAGCAAGTATTATTATACTATGTCTTTTACCTCTTTTTTGAGTTGTCTTTAACTTAGTACATACATCTTCAACTTTAAAGTCTACTTCTGGAACAAGTATAGTTTCAGCACCACCTGCAAGCCCAGCATATAAAGCAAGATCTCCACAATGTCTTCCCATTACTTCTATTATGTTAACCCTTTCATGAGAAGAAGATGTATCTCTTATTTTACCTATAGCATCTATTATTGTATTTTGAGTTGTATCAAATCCTATAGTGTAATCAGTATATGCTAAGTCATTATCAATAGTACCAGGTATACCTATAGCTGGGAATCCTAACTCACTTAGCTTTTGTGCTCCGTTAAAAGATCCATCTCCACCTATAACAACTAGACAATCTATACCATACTTCTTAAGAACTTTTACTCCTATTGCTCTTCCTTCTTCAGTCTTGAATTCCTCACACCTAGAAGATTTTAGCATTGTACCGCCCCTGTGTATAATATCTCCAACAGAAGATAAGTTCATTTCTACTATATCTTCTTCTATTAAACCTTTATAACCTCTGTTTATACCATAAACCTTACATCCATAGTATATTCCTGATCTAACAACAGCCCTTATAGCTGCATTCATTCCTGGAGCATCTCCTCCACTTGTCAATATTCCTATAGTTCTCATGGTTTTACCTCCTATATTCCCTATTTAACCCCCATAAGGACATTTTTCGTCCCTAATATATTTTTTTATCCCATCTTAGGTAAAAAAATTAGAAACACTAAAAATATCCATTTTATGATATTATACCACAATTTTTATGTTTTTTTATTTTAATATCCTAATTTTTTATTTTTTTTACTAATTTTTTATTTTTTTTACTAATTTTTTACTTTTATATTTTCTGTTGGAATTATTTTATTTAAATCCTTAATTAAGCTATCTGATATATCTACTGTAAACCCATTATACTTATACATCTTTTTTGTATCCTCAGCGTATAAAAATATATTTTCTTCACCTGGATATTCTTTTAATATATTAGATATTTTCCCTAATATTTCAGTGTCATTATATGAGCTTACTTTTAGATATAGTCCACTTTTTGAATTTTTTCTATTACTATCTTTATTATTATTTACTTTTGAATTATATCCATTTCTACTTAATTCATAAGCATTATCTATATCTACAATGTCCCTTGCTATAATCTTAGGTTCTTCTCCCTCCTTTATATTTAATGAACCTCTTACAAATATTATGCTATCTTCATTTAAAATTTCATTATATTTTTTTAAGGTTTGAGGGAATACTATAACTTCTATATTTCCATATAAATCTTCTAAGTCTAAAAAGGCCATTATATCGTTTCTTTTAGTGGTTTTTATTACTTTATTAGATATCATACCTCCCATTATAACGTCTCTTTCATCTAGACTTAAGTATGATTGTTCATCCTCTTTTAGAGAGTTTAACTTTCCATTATCTATAGATGTATTTTTCATCAGTATATCTTGGAACTCTGATAACGGATGCCCACTTACATACATACCTAAAACTTCTTTTTCTAAAGATAGTTTCTCTCGTTCTTTATACTCAGGTATTTTAGGAATTGTATTAGTCTCTTGTAAATTATTATCTTCGCTGCCACCAAAAGCATCAAATAATGATATTTGACCTTGTATATTTTTCTTTCTATCCATAGATATACTATCTAAAACATTTTCATATCCTGCCATTAAGCTAGCTCTATTCTCACTTATTTCATCAAAAGCACCACATTTAATTAAACTTTCTATAACCCTTTTATTAGTATCTTTTGAATCTAATCTTTTAGCTAAATCTGAAAAATCCACAAATTTTCCATTAAGATTTCTCTCTTTTATTATATTTTCTATAATATTTACACCAACATTTTTTACTGCTGCTAGTCCAAATCTTATATTATTTCCTTCAACTGAGAATTTAGAAAAACTTTTATTTATATCTGGCTTTAATACTTCTATTCCTAAAGCATTACATTCTCTTATATACTCTACAACTTTATCTGTATTTCCCATTACACTAGTTATTAAAGCTGCCATAAATTCAACTGGATAATATGCCTTTAAATATGCCGTTTGATAAGATAAAACACCATATGCAGCAGCGTGAGATTTATTAAATGCATACTTTGCAAAGTCTATCATGTCATCAAATATCTTATTAGCTATATCTTCTGGTACACCATTTCTTATACATCCAGCTATTTCTATATCTCCATTTTCATCCTCTTTACCGTAAACGAAGTATCTTCTTTCTTCCTCCATTACGTCCATCTTTTTCTTACCCATAGCTCTTCTAACTAAGTCACTACGTCCGTAAGTATATCCACCTAACTCTCTAACAACCTGCATAACCTGCTCTTGATAAACTAAGCAACCGTAAGTAACTTCCATTATAGGTTTTAGTTTTTCATGTAAATAGGTTACATTTTGTGGATTAGTTTTATTCTCAATATAAGTTGGTATAGAATCCATTGGACCTGGTCTATATAAAGATATTCCGGCTACTATATCTTCAAAGTTGTCTGGTTTTAATTGTTTCATAAACACTCTCATACCAGCGCTTTCTAATTGGAATACTCCTAATGTGTTTCCTGAAGATAAAAGTTCAAATACTTTAGGGTCATCATAATCCATTTTAGAAAAATCTATCTTTTTATTATGATTTTTTTCTATTAAACTAAGTGCATCTCTTATAACTGTTAAAGTTCTAAGTCCTAAAAAATCCATTTTTAGAAGTCCAAGTTCTTCTAATGTTGTCATTGTAAACTGAGTAGTTATAGCATCTTGATGCTTATAAAGTGGTACATACTCATCTACTGGATTTTTAGATATAACTACACCTGCCGCATGAGTAGATGCATGTCTTAACATTCCTTCTATTCTTTTTGATATATCTATAACTTCTTTAGTTTCTCTATCTTGTTCATATAAATCTCTTAGTGTTGGATTAGTCTCTAAAGCTTTATCAATAGTCATACCAAGTGCAAAAGGTATTTCTTTTGCTATTTTATCAACTTTATTATATGGTATATCTAAAACTCTTCCTACATCTCTTATAGCTGCTTTAGCTCCCATTGTACCAAATGTTATTATCTGAGCAACATGATCTTCTCCATATTTTCTTTTAACATAATCTATAACTTCTTCTCTTCTTTCATAACAGAAATCTATATCTATATCGGGCATAGATACACGTTCTGGATTTAAAAAACGCTCAAATAGTAGAGAATACTTTATTGGGTCTATATCAGTTATTTTTAATGTATATGCAACTATAGAACCAGCTGCACTACCTCTACCTGGGCCAACCATTATATTATTTTCTTTTGAGAAGTTTATAAAGTCCCAAGTTATTAAGAAATATTCTACATAACCCATTTTTTCAATCACACCTAGCTCATAATTAAGTCTATCTATAATTTCTTGACTTGGATTATCATATCTTTCTTCAAGGCCTTTAAAACATAACTCTCTTAGATAAGTTTCTGGTGTATACCCTTCTGGTACATCATATTTAGGAAGATGTATTGTATTAAAATCAAACTCTATATTACATTGTTCAGCTATTTTTACAGTATTATCTATAGCCTCTGGTGCATATGGAAATAAACTTTCCATTTCTTCTCTTGATTTTAAATAGAACTCATCACTTCCAAATCTCATTCGATTTGGATCATTTACCGTTTTACCCATTTGTATACACATAAGTACATCATGTATTTTAGAATCTTCCTTATTTACATAATGAATATCATTAGTTGCAACTAGTGGTATATTAGTTTCTTTAGATAGCTTTACCAATGCAGCATTAACTTCCTTTTGCTCAGGTAAACCATGATCTTGTATCTCTAAGTAATAGTTATCTTCTCCAAATATATCTCTATATTGGAATGCTATTTTCTTAGCCTTTTCATAATTCCTATCCATTAAAGCTTGAGCAATATCTCCAGCTAAACAAGCTGATAATGCTATTATTCCATCGCTATATTTTTTTAGTTCATCTATATCAACCCTTGGCTTATAATAAAATCCTTCTACATATGACGTAGATACTAATTTAATTAAATTTTTATATCCATCCATATTTTTAGCTAGAAGAATTAGATGACCTTGCCTTTTATCGTAATTAGGATCTTTGTCCCTTAAACTACGTGGTGCAGTATATACTTCACAACCTACAATAGGCTTTATTCCTTGTTTTTTTGCTTCTTTATAAAAGTCTATTACACCAAACATACAACCATGGTCTGTTATGGCAACAGAACTCATATTTAGCTCTTTTGCTCTGCTTATTAAATTTTTTACCCTTGAAAAACCATCCAATAAGCTATATTCAGTATGGACATGAAGATGTGCAAAATCTTTCGTCATCCTATCACCTCCTADATTATNATTTAATTTTACCACAGATTATACATAATNNNTTTTATCATAAATTAGAATTTATTAAATTATATGTCGACAAAATATTTTATTCTAATTATTTAAGCTTAAAATTTATACTAAATATTTATAATTATAAATACTTTTTAATTTTATAATTCTTTATTAATTTTTAATTTACCCAAAATAAAAGGAGATATATCACTATATCTCCCTTATTTATTCTTGTTTACTTCTTATATCATTCGCTATTTCTTCAATTTTTCTTAGCCTATGGTTAACTCCAGATTTTCCTATTGGAGGTTCTAACATTTCACCTAATTCCTTTAAAGTCATGTCTTCACACTCTAACCTAATCCTAGCTATCTCTTGTAAATTTTCCGGTAAACTACTTATACCTATTGTATCTTGAATAAGTTTAATATTTTCAATCTGTCTAACAGATGCATTTACAGTCTTTGAAAGATTTGCAGTTTCACAATTTACTATACGATTTACATTATTTCTCATAGCCTTTACTATTTTTGTATTTTGAAGACTCAAAAGAGCATTATGAGCTCCTATTATACTAAGTAAATCTGATATTTGTTCACTTTCTTTTAAATATACTACATAGTTATTTTTTCTTGAAACCACTTTACAGTTAAATCCCAAATTATTTATTAAATCTTTTAACGACTTTGCAAAATCTTCATTATTAGTTACAAATTCCATATGATAATTTTTACCCGGATCGCTTATAGAGCCGCCTCCTAGAAATGCACCTCTTATAAACCCTCTTATACACTCTTCATTTTTTAATAAATTTTCAGGAACTTTATTTACTGTATAAAATCCATCTCCAGGTGCCAATATTCCAAGTGTTCTTAATAAATTTTCTGAACCCATTTCACTTGTAACTATAAGAACATAACTATTATTTCTTTTTAACATCTGATTTTTATTTACAGATATCGTAGTATTTATTCCAAAATTTTGTTTAAGTAGTTTGAATACTTTTCTTGCTATAGAATTTAGTTCTGTAGTAATTTTTATATTTAATTTTCTATAACCTGTAATTTGTATACTACCTGCCAATCTAACTATTGCAGCTAATTCAGCCATATTACAGTAATCATCATTAGATATAACCCTTGCTAATTCATTTTTTGTTTCAGCTGAAAAAGACATATATATCACCTATTCTGCTAGTTCTTTTTTAGCCTTTTTTTTATTTCTTGCAAGGCTACTTTTATTATTTCTTTTTCGTCATCATATCTAGCTAAATCCACAACCCTATCTAAATGAATAAACTTAGCATCAATGAATCCTTCTTCTTTTTGTGGAACTGTATTCATGTTTCTTGCCTGCATCAAGTACCAAAAAACAGTTTTATGAACAGCTCTATTTTCATCCCAATTTTCCTTAAATGTATAATGTATTTCACCTAAATATTTTAATATATCTGCTTTTACTCCTGTTTCCTCTAGCACTTCTCTAAGTGCTGCTTCTTGTCTATTTTCTCCTTCTTCTACCTTTCCCTTTGGTAAAACCCAATCTCCATTGAATTTTCTAAGTAAAAGTATAGCATTGCCAAACAGTACTACACCACCGGCACTAATCTCTTCTCTCATAGATGTTCACTCCTTAAAACTAACATAATAATAAGGATTTCTACATAAACTTATAAAATCCTCTTTTACTTATTTTTGTCATTACAATGACTTAGTGCCAAATTTATAACTATATCTGAAATATGACTTGCATCATGCCTAATATAATTACTTTTTATCTCAATTAGATTTTCTTCTATAGTTTTTGCCCCCATTATTTTTAATGATTTCTTTTGATTTTCATCCAATAAAACTTGTGTTGCTCCATCTTTTTGATATCTTTCAAGCATCTCTTTTGGTAATACTTCATTATTAGATATTACGTAATCTATTATATTTTTATTAGTGTGATTTACAATAGACTTAACATGATCTAAAACATTATAATTATCAGATTCTCCTGGTTGAGTCATTATGTTACATATATATACCTTAGGTGCTTTAGATTTTTCAATAGCTTCTACTACTCCTTTTAACAATAAGTTTGGTATTATGCTTGTATATAAACTTCCTGGTCCCATAATAATTATATCTGCATTATCTATAGAGTTAATTACTTCCTCTAAAGGTGTTGCATCAGGTTTATCTAAATAAACTCTTTTTATTGATGTTTTATCTTTTTTACACTCTACAGGTATCTTAGATTCCCCTTTTATTATTTTTCCATTCTTAAGCTCTGCTATCAAATTTATATCCTCTAAACTAACAGGTAAAACCTTTCCTGTTATTGCAAAAATTTGACTCATTTTATATAGTGCAACTTCAAAGTTTCCATATAAACCATTCATAGCTGCTAGAAATAAATTTCCAAAGCTTTGTCCTTTTAGTGCACCCTCTGTAAATCTATATTGCATAACTTCTCTCATAGTTGGCTCTATATTAGCTAGAGCCAATAAACAGTTTCTTATATCTCCAGGAGGAAGCATTCCTAGGTCTTCTCGAAGAATACCAGACCCTCCACCATCATCTGCAACTGTGACAACTGCCGTTATGTTGTGACTCTTCTTTTTAAGGCCTCTTAAAAAAACTGATTGACCTGTTCCGCCTCCAATAACTACTATATTAGGATCTGTACTTTTCTTTTCCTCAACAGTAATTGACTTTAATCTTTCATCTTTTATTTTCTTATATACATATATAGATGCAAATAAGGCAATCCATCCTGTAATTCCTATAACCATAAATAAATTTGTCATCTCTTCTCCCACATTATCTCAACATAGAGTCTCTATGCTTTTTAACCACTCTATAACCTTTATTAACTAAATCCTCGTATATAAGATTTGATATAGTAACTGATCTATGTCTTCCACCTGTACATCCAATTCCTATAACTAAATGTTGTTTTCCTTCTTCAACATATTGAGGCACTAAAAACTGTATCATATCAGTAAGTTTTGCATAAAATTCTTCACTAACTTTAGAATTCATAACATAATCTCTTACTTCTTTATCATCACCAGTTTTAGGTCTTAATTCTTCAATATAGTATGGGTTAGGTAAAAATCTAACATCAAACATAAGGTCACAATCAGTTGGTATACCGTGCTTAAATCCAAAAGATACTACTGATATTGTTAATTTAGGATTACTTTCGCCTGCAGAATATATTTTCTCTATTTCCTCTTTTAAATCTTTAGGTTTCATATTTGTAGTATCTATTATATAACTTGATTTTTCCTTTAAAGTTTCCAATATCTTTCTTTCCATTTTTATACCTTCTGGTATTTGTATATTTTTAGATAGTGGATGATTTCTTCTTGTCATTTTGTATCTTTTTAATAAAACATCATCTGAACAGTCTAAGTAAAGTATTTCATATTCATACTTTGCTTTTTCTAAATAAGATAAACTTTCATAAAGTGTTTCAAAAAATTTTATACCCCTTATATCTATACCTAAAGCAACCTTATCTATACTAGAATTAGGTTGATAACATAATTCCGCAAATTTAGTTATTAATGCTGGAGGTAAGTTATCTACGCAGTAAAAACCCATATCCTCCAAAGATCTCATTGCTTCACTTTTTCCAGAACCTGAAAGACCTGTTACAATTAAGAATTTCATACTATTCTCCCTCATTATCTATATTTTTATATTCTCCACTAATGATAAATCTAGATTTGATTCTTTTATAATATTCATAGCTAAATCAAAGTTACCTACATTCTGAGGTATGTGAGCATCAGAACCTATGATGAACTTATTTCCTAGATTTTTTATTTTAGCTAATTGATTAGTATTTAAAAATCCATGGCTACTATTTATCTCTAGTCTTGTATCTGTATCTATTGCTACTTTTGCTATTTCTTCTATATAAACATCACCTTTATCTCCAGGATGAGTTATTATAAATATATTGTTATTTTTCATAGCATTTATTATAGAATTTGTATTATAATCTTTAGCTTTTTCATTTTTTATCATGTAATTATTGTAATGATTTAACATACTTTTTAAAGATGTAGGAGTCGATGCAAAATGATATCCAGCCATAATATAATCACAATTTTCTATGATTTTATCATTTATATCTATATTGCCATAGCTGTCTAAAATATTACATTCCATACCTAAGAGAATATTTATATTTGAATATTTATCATTCAATTTATCTATCTCTTCTCTCATTTTATAAATATCATTTAATTTTATTCCATATGCTAAATGCTTATATCCATGGTCAGATATTCCTATTGTCTTAATACCTTTAGAAATAGCTTCAACTACATTTTCCTCTATAGTTCCTTTTCCATGGCTATATATAGTATGAGTATGATAATCTGCTAATATTTGCATTTATTAATCCTCTCCAAGTATTTTGACTTCTTCCTCTAAAGCTATACCAAACTTAGACTTAACTGTACTCTTTACTACATACATTAAGTCTAAAATATCTTTAGCATTAGCATTACCTAAGTTTACAACAAATCCGCAATGTTTCTCTGAAACTTGAGCACCTCTTAATGTAAGGCCTCTTAATCCACAATCATCTATTAATTTGGCTGCAAAATGCCCTTCTGGTCTCTTAAATGTACTACCTGCACTTGGTAAACTTAAAGGTTGTTTAGTTACTCTTCTTTGAGTAAAATCAGCCATTGTAGCTTTTATTTCATCAAAATTGCCTTTTTCTAATTCAATTTGTGCTGATAATACTATATAGTCAGTATTTGAAAGTATACTTCTTCTATAGGCAAATTGCATTTGCTCGTTAGTAAAATCAAATATATTTCCATCTGTATCCATTAGTCTAACAGATTTAACTATATCCTTCATTTCTCCTCCATAAGCACCTGCATTCATAGCTAATGCTCCACCTAAAGTTCCAGGTATACCAGCTGCAAATTCAAAGCCTTTTAACTCAGCTCTTAAAACAGCTTTACCAACAAATGAAAGTAATGCTCCTGCTTGTATATTTACCATATTTTCTTCTATTGCAAAATCATTAAAGTTGTTTGATATTTCTATTACTACTCCTCTGATTCCACCATCTTTTATTAAAAGATTAGATCCATTACCTATTACAACATAAGGAACATTTTCTGCTTTCAAAAGCTTTATAACACTAGCTATTTGATCTTCGGTTCTAGGCTTTACTAATATATCTGCAGGCCCTCCAACTCTAAAAGAGATGTGTTTTTTCATTGGCTCATCTAATTTTATATCTTCTTTATCTATTATATTTAACAAACATTCATATATATATTGCTTATTCATTAAATTTCCTCCCTGATTAAAGTATTTATTAACTTAACGCTTACATATTTATACTATATTAATTTTGTATAATTAATATAATAATGTATTAAAAAAAAAATAACAATATATAAAGGCTTTAAAGTATTAAAAAAGCGTTGATATTACTATATCAACGCTATATTTTCTTTAGTATGAAATTTTATATGTTAGAAGATTCATTCTTACTTATTTCATTTTTTATAAATACCTTATTATATACATATGGAATTAAAATAGCTCCACCTATTATATTTCCAATTGTTACAAATAATAAGTTGCTTATTAATTGACCTATTGTAATATTAGCTCCTAATAATATTCCCATTGGTATAAAAAACATATTTGCAATACTATGTTCAAATCCACATAAAACAAATAACATTATAGGAAACCAACATGCAAAAATTTTAGAAATTACATCTTGTGATGCAGTTGCCATCCATACCGCTAAAACAACAATTATATTGCATAGTATACCTCTTATAATTGCCTCTGAAATAGTAAGTGATACTTTTGACTCTGCTATTACTATAGCCTTATTTGCAGCATCACCTGTAAGAATACCTGCATAAAAAACAGCTAAAGCTAATACTACTGATCCTATAAAATTAGCTACATATACTAGTGACCAATTTTTTAAAAGCCCTGATAAAGTTATTTTTTTGTTCATAAATGCCAAAGTCATTAAGTTATTACCAGTAAACAATTCAGCTCCACATATAACTACTAGCATAAGGCCCACAGGAAAAACAGCTGCTCCAGCTAACCTAGCTAATCCAGCATCTATACCACCTAGAGTTTGAGTAACTAATATATTTCCTAATCCTCCAAAGCCTATAAAAACTCCTGCAAGTATACCTAACCCTATACAACTACTTATCTTTAAGTTAGCTTTTTTAATACCTGCATTTATAGTAGCATCTGCTACTTCCCTGGGTGTTAAGAATCTTTTGTCCATAATCCCACCCCCATTAATAAGCTTTTTAAAATTTAATTGTATCTACTTCTTAAATATTTATACTTTTTCTCTTTTTAATTTATGTATAGTCCATATATAATAAAAAAATTTTATACCAATTTTACTATTTATTGTCTTTTATTGTTTAATGTATACAAAGTAGTCATTTTATTGTATAATTACTAATGCTATTAATTCATAGCAATTTTTATTTTTTAAGAACTATGTTAATTTTTTTATAATTTATATAAATTTTTAAGGAGGAATTATTCATGGCAGATAAAAAAATGCTTACTCCTGCTGAGATAGCTGAATACACTATCGAAGCTGGTGTTAAAAAGGCTACTACGCCAAACAAAAAAGTTCTAGCATCTGCATTTTTAGCTGGTGCATACATAGCATTCGGTGCACTAGGGTCAGTTGGTGCAGCTTACAACTTATTAGCAAATCCTGAAACTTATGGTTTAGGTAAAATGGTTGCAGGTCTTATGTTCCCTGCTGGTCTTATGTTCGTACTTGTAGCAGGTGGAGACTTATTTACAGGTAACATATTAATAACTCTTGCTGCTCTAAAGAAAAGAGTAACATGGAGCCAAGCTTTCAAAAACTGGGCTTTAGTTTGGATAGGTAACTTAATTGGTGGAGCATTAGTTGCTTGGTTAGTAAGTTTATCTGGTGTATTTGACTGGAGTGCTGGTTTATACGGTGGTGTTGTAGTTAAAAACGCAATAGGTAAACTTGGATTTAGTTGGGGTGCTGCAATAGCATCTGGTATATTATGTAACTGGATAGTTTGTGCTACTGTATGGATGACTTACGGTGCTAAAGATGTAACTGGAAAACTTTTAGCTGGATTCTTCGGTGTATTCTTATTCGTATGTACTGGATATGAACACTGTGTTGCAAATATGGCTTACTTCTTTGCAGGATTATTCGCTAAGTCTAACCCTGTATACTTAGAAGCTGCTCACAAAACTGCTGAAGAAGCTGCTAAGTTAAATATAACTAGTATATTTACTCACAACTTAATACCTGTTACTATAGGTAATATATTAGGTGGTGCAATATTCGTTGCTGGAGTTTACTACTTCATATTCGTTAATAAAAAAGAAGATTCTAATGCTGAAAAGAAAGCAGCATAGTTTTTACTGATACATTTTAAAGAGGTTGTTCTAAAATATTAGTTCAACCTCTTTATTTATATTCAATTAATATTTATACTATATATACAAACTATTAATATTAATCATATGATTGGGGGTTTTACTTATGTCTAGTTTAGTTAAAGAGTCTTGGTATGAGATTTTAATTACTACAATCTATATAATAAATTTCTTATCAATTATAAACTTAATATTTAGAGAAAAAAGAAGTATTGAAGCTACTATAGCATGGGTTCTTGTTTTAACTACTGCCCCAGCCATAGGTTGTATATTCTATTTAGTATTTGGTAGAGGTATTTCTAAAGATAATATGTTTAAAATCAAAAAAGCTGAAGATAAAATTTTAAAAGAAAACATAATAGATACTCAAATTAAGTTAGAACGTAATGATAACCTAGCGCCAGATTTAATAGAGTATAAAGATATGATATACGCTCTAGCTAATTCAAATAATTCTAATTTTACAACTAATAATGATGTACAAATATATCCTGAACCAAGTGATTTCTTTGATTCTTTATTAGAAGACCTTAAAAAAGCTAAAAAATATATAAATATACAATTTTATATTTTTAAAGATGATGAAATAGGGAATAAAATAATGGACATCTTAATAGATAAAGCTAAAAGCGGTGTTGAAGTTAGACTACTATATGATGCAGTAGGTAGTAAATTTTTTAGTGATAAATCAGTATTAAAATTAAAAAAATCAGGAGTTAAAGTTGCCGCTTTCTTCCCTTCCTTCTTAAAAATTATAAACTTTAACCTTAACTACAGAAATCATAGAAAATTAGTAATTATAGATGGAGAGGTTGGATTTATAGGGGGAAACAACGTAGGTGATGAATATTTAGGTAAAAATCCTAAATTTGGATATTGGAGAGATACTCATTTAAAAATTATTGGTGATTCTGTAAGAGATCTTAACATAAGATTTATACTTGATTGGAGATATACAACTAAAGAAGATTTAGTACTTAATAAGTACTTTAACATTGAAGAATTATCCAATTTAAATAGTAAAGCAACAGATAATATCGGCGTACAAATTGTGTCTAGTGGACCTGATATTAGTGAATTAGATGAAATAAAATATGGATATATAAAAATGATACAAAAGGCTAAAAAGTATGTTTATATCCAAACACCTTATTTCATTTTAGATAAAACACTTACAGATACTTTAAAAATTGCTTGTTTTTCTGGTGTTGATGTAAGAATAATGATTCCTGGTAAGCCTGACCATCCTTTTGTTTATGATGCTTCTTCATCTTATGCAGGTGAGCTACTTAAGTACGGAGCTAAACTTTATAACTACAATCATAATGCTTTTCTTCATGCAAAAGCTGTAGTCGTTGATGATTGTGTATGTTCAATAGGAACAGCAAATTTTGATATAAGAAGTTTCGAACTTAATTTTGAAATAAATGCTTTTATATATTCTTCAAAAATGGCTAAAAAACAAAGAGAAATATTTGAAAATGATATATTAAAATCTAAGGAAATAACTTTAGATATGTATAATTCTAGATCTCGTTATGTAAGAATTAAAGAATCTATATCAAGATTAGTATCTCCTATATTATAAGATACTAAAAAGGCTACCTTTAAAATATTCTACTTTTAAARRTAGCCTTTATTATTTA
>NZ_CP048741.1:93533-102754 GCF_018336475.1 Romboutsia sp. 13368 | reverse complement strand
CACTTTTATATATTTTATAGATTATAATATATTTAAAAGCAAAACTATATTTTAAAATGTAATCACAATTATATTCACTTTATCTAAGCATATCTTATTTTTTCATTTTTTAGTGTTGAATATTTAGTATTAAAATAAAGTTATATTCATAAAATTTAAATATAATTTTATTTTAATAAATAGATATTAAAATTTATTTTGAAATTAAAGGAGGTTTTGTATGTGTGATTTCTATTCACGTAACAAACACTTATTTGAACAGCTAGATACTTTTATTGACTCACTTGAAACTAAAGAAGGTTCTTTAATTCAAGTACTACATCATGCACAAGGATTATTTGGATATCTTCCTAAGGAAGTTCAACTTTATATAGCAGAACAATTAAACGTTGCTCCTTCTAAAGTTTATGGTGTTGTAAGTTTTTATTCTTACTTCACAACTGAACCTAGAGGAAGATATAAAATAAGTGTGTGCCTAGGTACAGTTTGTTTCGTTAAGGGAGCAGATAAAATTTTAGCTGAATTTGAAAAACAACTTGGTATAAAAGCTGGACAAACAACAAAAGACCTTTTATTCTCATTAGATGGATTAAGATGCGTTGGAGCATGTGGTCTTGCACCAGTTGTTGTTGTAAATGGAAAGGTATATGGTCAATTCAAGGTAGAACAAGTTAGCGAAGTTTTAGATTATTATAAATCTTTAGAGTCTCTTACTGTTTAAATTGAATTTTTAGTAGATATTTAGGTTAATAATGGGGGATAAATAATGAAAAAAATAAAGTCATTTAATGAATTAAAAGATTTTGCTGATAAATTAAAACCTATTCTTCATATGAGAAAAAATTATCCATTTAGAGGCTTACTTTATTTATTATATAATTTTATATTTTGCCCACACTGTAATTTAATCAACGTGAATTTTAAGCAAATATATCAGTTGGCTATGTGATTATTTCTTATCTATTAATCTAGATAGTTTTTTAGTAAACTCTTGTGCAGAGTCATATCCCATTCCTCTTTGTCTATAGTTCATAGCTGCAACTTCTAAAACCATAGCTGTATTTCTACCTGGCTTAACTGGAACTACAAGCTTTTCTACATTAACACCTAGTATTTGTTCATACTCTTTATCTAGACCTAATCTATCATAGTATTTATTTTCGTCCCAACCTTCTAGATGGATTACTAAATCTATCATTTTAGATGTTTTAGTAGCTCCTACTCCGTATAAACTCTTAATATCAATTATACCTAATCCTCTTATCTCCATGAAGTGCCTTAATAATTCTGGAGCTTGACCTACTAGTAAGCTATCATCTAATTTCTTTATTTCAACAGCATCATCAGCAACAAGTCTATGTCCTCTTTGAACTAATTCTAAAGCAGTTTCAGATTTTCCTATACTACTTTCTCCTTTTATAAGTACTCCAATTCCATATATATCAACTAAAACTCCATGTATTGTAGTTTGAGGAGCTAGTTTATTATCTAGATAGTTTGATAATCTATTTATAAGTCTCGTTGTATTTCTTTTGGTACTTAAAATTATTCTATCATATTTTTTTGCAAACTCTATAACATCAGGTTTAACCTCTAAATCTCTTGATACTATTAATACAGGTATTTCATGTGCGAAAAATTTATCTAGTACTTCTCTTCTTTTTTCATCATCTATATAACTAAAATAGTTATACTCTGTTTTACCAACGATTTGTATTCTTTCATAAGCAAAATCCTCAAAATACCCTGCAAATTGTAATCCTGGTCTGTTTATATCTTGAGAGTAAACATAGTAATCTTTATTCTCAGGCATATATACTATATTTAAATTTAAATCTCTTACTATATCTCTTATTGATACTCTTTCATTTGAATTCATGTAATACCTTAATCTCCCTTTCTAAAATAATTATAAACACTTTCACTAGAAGCTTTATTCATACCTTCTACTTCTAATAATTCTTCAAAGGTTGCTTTTTTTATAGCTTCTATATCTTTAAAATGATTTAATAGTGCTTTTTTTCTTTTTTCCCCTATTCCTTGTATATCATCTAATTCAGATTTTGTCAAAGATTTATTTCTAAGGCTTCTATGATATGTTATAGCATAATTATGAACTTCTTCTTGAATACTTGCGACAAATCTATACAAATTAGAAGTTTTATCTAGCTCTATCTCTTTTTCCTGGGAAATAAGTCCTTTAGTTCTATGTTTATCGTCTTTATACATCCCCCAAAGAGGTATTTCTACATTATACTTATCTAGAACCTTTTTTACAGCACTAACTTGTCCTTTTCCTCCATCTAATAACATTAAATCTGGAAAATCCCCATATTTTAATCTTCTCTCAACTATTTCAGCCATCGAATCATAGTCATTAGGTCCTATAACAGTTTTTATTTTATATCGTCTATACTCTTTTTTATCTTTTTTTCCATTTGTGAAAACAACCATGGAACCGATAGAATCAACACCTTGAATATTTGATATATCAAAAGATTCTATTCTCTTAGGTATATCTTCTAAGTTAAGAATTTGCTTTAACTCTTCTAACGCTCCAATACTCTTTTCATATTTTCTTTTATTCATATCAGAGAACTTTTCTAAATACTCCATTGCATTTTTACGTACCATTTCAATTAAACTTTTCTTCTCACCTTTTTGAGGAACTCTTATAGTTACCTTCTGACCTTTTTTAGTTGATAACCACTCTTCTAATATAAAACTATCTTCTATTTCATCTTCTATTATTATTTCTTTAGGTATATATTCTTGTTCCATATAGAACTGTTTAACAAATGAGCCTAGTATAGATTCTCTATTGCTATCCATAACACCCTCAAGTATAAAATGTTCTCTACCTACTATCTTACCATTTCTAACAAAGAATACTTGAACACAAGCTTCATCATATGCTCTAGCCATTGCAATAACATCTTGATTTAAATCTGATGCAGATGAATCAATTTTTTGTTTTTCCATCATATCTTCTAAGCTTTTTATCTTATCTCTATATATTGCTGCCTCTTCGAAATTAAAATCCATTGCACATTTATTCATTTTTTCTTTTAATATATCTATTAATTTCTCTTCTTTACCTGATAAAAATAATATTATTTCTTCTATCATTTTATTATATTCTTCCTTACTTATCTCTCCAGTACAAGGTCCTACACACCTTTTTATATGCATATTTAAGCAAGGTCTCATTTTATTTTTTATAGCCTTATCTATATCTATATTACATGTTCTTATTGGATATGTATTTTTTAGTATCTCTAATGTATCATTAACTGCAGTTGTATTAGTATAAGGTCCAAAATATCTAGCTTTATCTTTTATAACTTTTCTAACCTTTAATACCCTAGGAAAGTCTTCATTAGTTGTGACCTTTATATATGGATATGTTTTATCATCTCTTAATAAAACATTGTACTTTGGTTTATATTTTTTAATTAAGTTACATTCTAATATTAAAGCTTCTAATTCAGAATCAGTAATTATGTATTCAAACTTTTCTATATTTTTAACCATAGATTTTACTTTAGATGAATGATTTTTGGAAGATTGAAAGTATTGTCTAACTCTATTCTTTAATACTTTTGCCTTTCCAACATATATGATATTATCAAATTTATCTTTCATTAAATAAACACCAGGGTCATCTGGTAGTTGTTTTAAATGTTCTTGTATGTCAAACAATTATTTTACCTCCAATATATAAGTATTGTTTATTTTACCCATATCTAGTTGTATTTAAAATTAATCATATACTCAATATTTTTTATTTAATTTTAATAACTCATTTTTTAATATGTTAGTTACTCATTTTTACTTAATTATTTATTATTGTTTCCACCATTTACTTGTAATATAAATACTGATCCATCTCCACTAGTATGGAATTCTTTACTATCTTTATATTTATCAACATAGTCAGAATTTAATCCTACTACATCTATTTGACCATCTTCATATAGATTTATAGCTAATTAAAAAGTAATGAAGCAAAAGCTGAATAAAAGTAAAGCCATATCTATAAATTAGATATGGCTTTTGTCTATTTAAAATATTTTTTTAAAAACATTCCAGTATAAGAACCTTCTACTTTAGAAACTTCTCTTGGTGTTCCTGTAGCAACTATTTTACCACCTTTATCTCCACCTTCTGGACCTAAGTCAATTATATAATCACAAGTTTTTATTACATCTAAATTATGTTCTATAACTACTATAGTATTTCCTGTATCAGCTAGTCTTTGAAGAACTTGAATTAGTTTATCTACATCTGCCATATGAAGACCTGTTGTTGGTTCATCTAATATATATAATGTCTTTCCTGTAGATCTTTTGCTAAGCTCTGTAGCAAGTTTTATTCTTTGTGCTTCTCCACCAGATAACTGAGTAGATGGTTGTCCTAACTTAATATATGAAAGTCCAACGTCCATTAATGTTTCTAGCTTTCTTTTTATATTAGGTATATTTTCAAAGAATTTAAGAGCTTCTTCTACATTCATATCTAATACATCAGCTATAGTTTTGTCTTTATATTTAACTTGTAATGTTTCTCTATTATATCTTTCGCCTTTACATACCTCACAAGGTACGTAAACATCTGGTAAGAAGTGCATTTCTATTTTTATTATTCCATCACCCTTACAAGCTTCACATCTACCACCTTTTATATTAAAGCTAAATCTACCCTTTTGATATCCTCTAGCTTTAGCTTCATTAGTTGATGCAAATAAATCTCTTATCATATCAAATACACCAGTATAAGTAGCAGGATTAGAACGAGGTGTTCTTCCTATTGGGCTTTGGTCTATATTTATTATTTTATCTATATTTTCTATACCTTTTATTTCTTTATGCTTTCCTGGCCTATCTCTAAGTCTATTTATTTTACTTGCTATACCTTTATATAATATATCATTTATTAATGTACTCTTTCCTGAGCCTGATACCCCAGTTATACAAGTAAATTTACCTAAAGGGAATTTTACATTTATATTTTTTAAGTTATTTTCTTTTGCTTTAACTACTTCTATAAAGTTTCCATTTCCTTCTCTAGTTATTTCTGGTATCTGTATTTCCTTTTTACCACTTAAATATTGACCTGTTATAGAATCTTCATTATCTAGTATTTCATTTAAAGTTCCTTCAGCTACTATATTTCCACCATGTATTCCTGCACCTGGTCCAATATCAACTATATAATCACATTCTCTCATTGTATCTTCATCATGTTCTACAACTATAAGAGTATTTCCAATATCCGTTAAGTGTCTTAATGTTTTTATAAGTCTATCGTTATCTCTTTGATGAAGTCCTATACTCGGTTCATCAAGCACATATAAAACTCCAACAAGAGCAGAACCAATCTGAGTAGCAAGTCTTATACGCTGAGCTTCTCCTCCTGATAATGTCCCTGCTTTTCTTGATAAGTTTAAGTAATCTAATCCAACATCTCTTAAGAAAATTGCTCTTCCTTTTATCTCTTTTAAAATTTCATGAGCTATAAACTTTTGTTTTTCGTTTAATTTTATATTTTCTATATATTCTATAAGTTCATTAACAGAAAAATCTGTAACATCCATTATATTTTTGCCATCAACTAAAACTGATAATACTTCTCTTTTTAGTCTTGCTCCTTTACACTTTGGACAAGGAGTTTCTGACATATATTCTTCAATTTTATCTCTAGTATATTCAGAGCTAGTTTCATTATATCTTCTTTCTAAGTTAGGTATAACACCTTCATAATAGGCCTGATATTCTCTTCTTCCACCATATTTTGATTCATATACAAACTGTACAATAGTGTTATTAATTCCATAAAGTAACTCTTGTACAAAATCCTCTGGTAAATCTTTGAATGGAGTTTCTATAGATACATTAAACTTTTCAGCTAAGCTTTGTACCATCTTACTATAATAGGTATCATCATTTACTCCTACTGAACCCCATGCAGCTATTGCACCTTGTTTTATAGATAATTCTTTATTTGGAATTACTAAATCAGGGTCTACTTCTTTACTTTCTCCAAGTCCATTACATGTTTCACAAGCTCCAAATGGCGCATTGAACGAGAACATTCTTGGTGATAATTCTTCTATTCCTATTCCATGTTCAGGACATGCAAATTTAGTTGAATAAAGTATTTCTTCTCCATCTATTATTTGAGCTATAACAAGTCCATCAGATAACTTTACGGCAGTTTCTATAGAGTCTGTAAGTCTAGATTCTATACCATCTTTTATTATTATTCTATCTACAACAACTTCTATATTATGTTTTTTATTTTTACTTAAATCTATATCATCAGTAACTTCGTGATTTTCACCATTTACTCTTATTCTAACAAAGCCTTCTTTTTTTATATTTTCAATTAATTTCTTATGAGTACCCTTTTGTCCCCTAACTACAGGTGATAGTATCTGTAACTTTGTTCTTTCTGGAAAATCCATCATTTTATCTACTATCTCTTGTATAGTCATTTGACTTATTTTTTCACCACAGATAGCACAGTGTACTTCTCCTACTCTAGCAAATAATAATCTTAAGTAGTCATATATTTCTGTAACAGTACCTACTGTTGAACGCGGGTTTTTAGATGTAGTTTTTTGGTCTATTGATATTGCTGGAGACAATCCTTCTATATATTCCACATTTGGTTTCTCCATCTGACCTAAAAACTGTCTAGCATATGCAGATAAACTCTCTACATATCTTCTTTGACCTTCTGCATATATAGTGTCAAATGCTAGTGAAGACTTACCAGAACCTGATAATCCGGTAAATACTATAAATTTATTTCTTGGAAGTTCTAAGTCTACATTTTTTAGATTGTGCTCTTTGGCACCTTTTATTATAATTTTATCTTCCATCTAACTATTTATCCTTTCCTCAAGTTGTTTTATTTTATCCCTAAGTTCTGCTGCTCTTTCAAACTGTAAGTTTTGTGCTGCTTCCATCATTTCAGCTTGAAGTGCTGCTATATTTTCTTTGATTTCATCTATATTATCTGTCTCTTTTATTCCATAAATAGTTTCTTCATCTGCTACTACAGTAGCCTCTATAGCATCTCTTACTTTTTTCTTGATAGTTGTAGGTGTTATATTATGTTCTTCATTATATAACATCTGTATTTCTCTTCTTCTCTTTGTTTCAGATATAGCATTTTCCATTGATCTAGTTATCTTATCAGCATACATTATAACCTTACCTTCTGAGTTTCTCGCTGCTCTACCTATTGTTTGTATTAAAGATGTTTCCGAACGTAAAAAACCTTCTTTATCTGCATCAAGTATAGCAACTAAAGAAACCTCTGGTATATCTAGACCTTCTCTAAGTAAGTTTATCCCTACTAATACATCAAACTTTCCAAGTCTTAAATCTCTTATTATTTCTACTCTTTCTAAAGTATCTATATCTGAATGTAAATACTTAACCTTAATTCCTATTTCTTTTAAATAGTTAGTTAAATCCTCACTCATTTTTTTAGTAAGAGTAGTTATTAAAACTCTTTCATTCTTTTCTATAATCTTATTTATTTCTACTACTAAATCATCTATTTGGTTATTTATAGGTCTAACTTCAACAATAGGGTCAAGTAGTCCTGTAGGTCTTATTATTTGTTCTGCTATAGTTGTAGAATGTTCTAATTCATATGGCCCTGGTGTGGCTGTTACAAATAGTATTTGATTAATATTCTCTTCAAATTCATCAAAATTTAATGGTCTATTATCATAAGCAGAAGGTAATCTAAATCCATTATCTATAAGTGATGTTTTTCTTGATCTATCTCCAGCATACATTCCTCTAACTTGAGGAATTGTTACATGTGATTCATCTACTATTATTAAGTAATCATCTGGGAAAAAGTCCATCAATGTATATGGCTTTTCTCCTGGTTTTCTCCCAGTTATATGTCTAGAATAATTTTCTATACCTTGGCAAAATCCTATTTCTTTAAGCATTTCTATATCATATTTAGTTCTTTGTTCTATTCTTTGTGCTTCTAATAGTTTGTCATCATCTTTAAATGACTTTACTCTATCATCTAACTCTTTTTCTATTTCTACAACAGCAGTTTCAATTCTTTCTGGCGTCGTTACATAGTGTGATGCAGGGAATATAACAACATGATTTCTAGTTCCTACAATTTTTCCAGTAACATAATCTATTTCAGTTATTCTATCTATTTCATCACCAAAAAATTCAATTCTTATAGCTCTTTCATCATTACTAGCTGGGAATATTTCTAATATATCTCCTCTTACTCTAAATGTTCCACGTGTGAAGTTAATATCATTTCTTTCGTACTGTATTTCAATTAACTTCTTTATAATATCATCTCTATCTCTTTCCATTCCTGGTCTTAATGATAGCATAAGTTTTCTATAATCTTCTGGATCCCCTAAACCATATATACATGATACAGAAGATATTATTATTACATCATCTCTCTCTAATATTGCAGCAGTTGCTGAATGGCGTAATTTATCTATTTCATCATTTATACTTGCATCTTTTTCTATATATGTATCACTATGTGCTACATATGCCTCTGGCTGATAATAGTCATAATAACTTACAAAGTATTCTACTGCATTATCAGGAAAAAACTCTTTAAATTCACTGTAAAGTTGAGCCGCTAAGGTTTTATTATGAGCAAGTATTAAAGTTGGCATTTTTACTTCTTGAATTATATTTGCCATTGTAAATGTTTTACCTGACCCTGTAACTCCTAATAATGTTGAATATTTTTCATTATTATTTATAGCACTTACTATAGACTTTATAGCTTGTGGCTGGTCTCCCGTTGGCTTAAACTCTGATTTTAATTCAAAATCCAAATATCTCACTCCTTTATTTCAACCTATCTTAATAAATATAATCCTATTATAAAATTAACTATATTAATATTAATTCTCTTATTTTAAATTAGATTTTTAATATTTTTACATATTTTACCCAATATAAATAACTTTGAANNAAGATATAATTTAATTATACAAAAAAATAAAAGACCTCTATTAAATAGAGGTCTTCCAAAATGGGGGGAGATTGAGTAATTATTATTAAGTTTTACATTATAATTATCCCCAATCTCCATAGTTATATACATTATTTTAAAAATTATTTTCTCTTATACCAATAATTATTTAAACATTCATCTATTATTACTCATACATAATTGTTCTTATAATATATATAATG
>NZ_CP048741.1:87820-93505 GCF_018336475.1 Romboutsia sp. 13368 | reverse complement strand
ATGAATTTTAAAGGTGATATAAATATAAAAAAAGATTACGTGGCTACGTCTTACTCTCCCAGGCGGTCGCCCACCAAGTACCATTAGCGCTAAAGAGCTTAACTTCTGTGTTCGGTATGGGAACAGGTGTATCCTCTTTGCTATAATAACCACATAATCTTTATTTTGTTTGGAGCGGGTGAAGGGGATCGAACCCTCACAGCCGGCTTGGAAGGCCGGAACTCTACCATTGAGCTACACCCGCATAAGTTTTAGAGTTAATACTCTGAAAACTGCATATCATTTAAGATTTATCATTTTATTTTAGCAACCGAAATCATCCTTATTATTATCTAATAATGATTTGGTTGGCGATATAAACCTTTAGGTTTATTTTGGTCAAGTCCTCGACCTATTAGTATCGATAAGCTAAATACATTACTGCACTTACACCTTCGACCTATCAACCAGGTAGTCTTCCTGGGGTCTTACCCTTACGGTGGGAAATCTTATCTTGAAGTTGGCTTCGCGCTTAGATGCTTTCAGCGCTTATCCATTCCGTACATAGCTACCCAGCCATGCCCTTGGCAGAACAACTGGTATACCAGAGGTACGTCCATCCCGGTCCTCTCGTACTAAGGACAGGTCTTCTCAAATTTCCTACGCCTGCGACGGATAGGGACCGAACTGTCTCACGACGTTCTGAACCCAGCTCGCGTACCACTTTAATGGGCGAACAGCCCAACCCTTGGGACCTACTACAGCCCCAGGATGTGATGAGCCGACATCGAGGTGCCAAACCTCCCCGTCGATGTGGACTCTTGGGGGAGATAAGCCTGTTATCCCCAGGGTAGCTTTTATCCGTTGAGCGATGGCCCTTCCATGCGGTACCACCGGATCACTAAGTCCGACTTTCGTCCTTGCTCGACCTGTATGTCTTGCAATCAAGCTTCCTTTTGCCTTTACACTCTTCGCACGATTTCCGACCGTGCTGAGGAAACCTTTGAGCGCCTCCGTTACTTTTTAGGAGGCGACCGCCCCAGTCAAACTGCCCACCTGACGGTGTTCCAAGACCTGATTCAAGGCCTATGGTTAGGATCCCAGTACTACAAGGGTGGTATCCCAAGGATGACTCCACACAGACTGGCGTCCATGCTTCATAGTCTCCCACCTATCCTGTACATGTAGTACCAAGACCCAACGTCAAGCTACAGTAAAGCTCCATGGGGTCTTTCCGTCCTGTCGCAGGTACCCGGCATCTTCACCGGGATTACAATTTCACCGAGTCTATTGTTGAGACAGTGCCCAAATCGTTACGCCTTTCGTGCGGGTCGGAACTTACCCGACAAGGAATTTCGCTACCTTAGGACCGTTATAGTTACGGCCGCCGTTTACTGGGGCTTAAGTTCACTGCTTCGATTGCTCTAACAGATCCCCTTAACCTTCCAGCACCGGGCAGGCGTCAGCTCCTATACATCGTCTTGCGACTTAGCAGAAACCTGTGTTTTTGGTAAACAGTCGCTTGGGCCTATTCTCTGCGGCCTGTCATAGACAGGCACCCCTTCTCCCTAAGTTACGGGGTCATTTTGCCGAGTTCCTTAACAATAGTTCTCTCGCTGGCCTTAGGATACTCTCCTCACCCACCTGTGTCGGTTTACGGTACGGGCGCCTTTAAACTCGATAGAAGCTTTTCTTGACAGTGTGAAATCAGCTACTTCGCCCCGAAGGGCTTACCCATCGTATCCTAGCATTATCTAGACGGATTTGCCTATCTAGACTGCCTCAATACTTAGCCACACAATAACCAACAGTGTGGTTAGCTTATCCTACTGTGTCACTCCATCTCTCAAACGCTTATTGGCGGTACAGGAATATCAACCTGTTGTCCATCACCTACGCCTTTCGGCCTCGGCTTAGGTCCCGACTAACCCAGGGCGGACGAACCTTCCCCTGGAAACCTTGGGTTTACGGCCCGTGGGATTCTCACCCACGTCTCGCTACTCATGCCAACATTCTCACTCGTATACTGTCCACATGTCCTTACGGTCATGCTTCAGCCTGCATACGAAGCTCCCCTACCCATCATAAATGATGCCGTAGCTTCGGTAGTACGTTTTAGCCCCGGAAATTTTCGGCGCAGGATCACTCGACCAGTGAGCTATTACGCACTCTTTAAATGAGTGGCTGCTTCTAAGCCAACATCCTGGTTGTCTGTGCAATCCCACATCCTTTACCACTTAACGTACATTTAGGGACCTTAGCTGACGATCTGGGCTGTTGCCCTTTTGACTATGAATCTTATCACCCACAGTCTGACTCCCAAGTATAAGAATACGGCATTCGGAGTTTGATAGTCTTCGGTAAGTGCAATACCCCCTAGGACATTCAGTGCTCTACCTCCGCTTCTCTCAACCTTGAGGCTAGCCCTAAAGCTATTTCGGGGAGAACCAGCTATCTCCGGGCTCGATTGGAATTTCACCGCTATCCACAAGTCATCCCCGAGCTTTTCAACGCTCGTGGGTTCGGTCCTCCACGAAATTTTACTTTCGCTTCAACCTGCTCATGGATAGGTCGCCCGGTTTCGGGTCTACGACATGCAACTTAGTCGCCCATTTAAGACTCGCTTTCGCTACGGCTCCACACCTTAAGTGCTTAACCTTGCTGCATATCGTAACTCGTTGGCCCGTTCTACAAAAAGTACGCGGTCACACAAGTAATGTGCTCCCACAGCTTGTAAGTACAGGGTTTCAGGTTCTATTTCACTCCCCTCCCGGGGTTCTTTTCACCTTTCCCTCACGGTACTATGCGCTATCGGTCACTAGGTAGTATTTAGGCTTGGAGGATGGTCCCTCCTGCTTCCCACAGGGTTTCACGTGTCCCGTGGTACTCTGGATCATACTAGTAGCTTTCTCGTTTCAATTACAGGGCTATTACCTTCTATGGCGGAGCTTTCCAACTCTCTTCGTCTATGATATCTTTCCATGTCGTATGTCCGCAACCCCAACGAAGTAAACTTCATTGGTTTGGCCTGTTCCGCGTTCGCTCGCCGCTACTTACGGAATCGAATTTCTTTCTCTTCCTCCGGGTACTTAGATGTTTCAGTTCCCCGGGTTCCCCTCGCTAAGCTATGTATTCACTTAACGATACTTAGACATTACTCTAAGTGAGTTTCCTCATTCGGAAATCTTCGGATCAAAGTTTACGTGCAACTCCCCGAAGCTTATCGCAGCTTATCACGTCCTTCATCGGCTCCTAGTGCCAAGGCATCCGCCCTGCACCCTTAATAACTTGACCAGTTATTAAAAGTGTAATTTTAAAGACTTTTCTTGTCATATATGTTTAAAATGATGTCATATCACTAAATGTTATGCAGTTTTCAAAGTACTAATGGTGGAGATGAGGAGGATCGAACTCCTGACCCCTTGCGTGCAAGGCAAGTGCTCTCCCAGCTGAGCTACACCCCCATATTATTTTTTCAACATGTTATATTATAATAACTTTGTCGATTTTTGTCAATATTTTTTAAGGATTTTTTAAGAACCCTCAAAATTAAACAGTAGGCAATTCTCCTTAGAAAGGAGGTGATCCAGCCGCACCTTCCGATACGGCTACCTTGTTACGACTTCACCCCAGTTATTGATTTCACCTTCGACGGACGCTTCCAAAAGGTTAGCAATCCGGCTTCGGGCGCCCCCAACTTCCGTGGTGTGACGGGCGGTGTGTACAAGACCCGGGAACGCATTCACCGCAGCATTCTGATCTGCGATTACTAGTAACTCCAGCTTCATGTAGGCGAGTTTCAGCCTACAATCCGAACTGAGAATGGCTTTAAGGGATTAGCTCCGCCTCACGACTTGGCTGCCCTCTGTACCACCCATTGTAGCACGTGTGTAGCCCTAAGCATAAGGGGCATGATGATTTGACGTCATCCCCACCTTCCTCCAGGTTATCCCTGGCAGTCCCTCTAGAGTGCCCAACTTAATGCTGGCAACTAAAGGCAAGGGTTGCGCTCGTTGCGGGACTTAACCCAACATCTCACGACACGAGCTGACGACAACCATGCACCACCTGTCACTTCTGTCCCCGAAGGGAAATCTCCGATTAGGGAGAGGTCAAAAGGATGTCAAGCTTAGGTAAGGTTCTTCGCGTTGCTTCGAATTAAACCACATGCTCCGCTACTTGTGCGGGTCCCCGTCAATTCCTTTGAGTTTCACTCTTGCGAGCGTACTTCCCAGGCGGAGTACTTAATGCGTTAGCTGCGCCACCGAAGGGGGTAACCTCCGACAGCTAGTACTCATCGTTTACGGCGTGGACTACCAGGGTATCTAATCCTGTTTGCTCCCCACGCTTTCGTGCCTCAGTGTCAGTTACAGTCCAGAGAGCCGCCTTCGCAACTGGTGTTCCTCCTAATATCTACGCATTTCACCGCTACACTAGGAATTCCACTCTCCTCTCCTGCACTCAAGTTTCCCAGTTTCAAAGGCTTACTACGGTTGAGCCGTAGCCTTTCACCTCTGACTTAAGAAACCACCTACGCACCCTTTACGCCCAGTAATTCCGGATAACGCTAGCCCCCTACGTATTACCGCGGCTGCTGGCACGTAGTTAGCCGGGGCTTCCTCCTCAAGTACCGTCATTATCTTCCTTGAGGACAGAGCTTTACGACCCGAAGGCCTTCATCGCTCACGCGGCGTTGCTGCATCAGGCTTTCGCCCATTGTGCAATATTCCCCACTGCTGCCTCCCGTAGGAGTTTGGACCGTGTCTCAGTTCCAATGTGGCCGATCACCCTCTCAGGTCGGCTACTGATCGTCGCCTTGGTGAGCCGTTACCTCACCAACTAGCTAATCAGACGCGGGTCCATCCTGTACCGCAAAAGCTTTGATACTTCTACCATGCGATAAAAGCATATTATCTCGTATTAGCATACCTTTCGGTATGTTATCCGTGTGTACAGGGCAGGTTACCCACGCGTTACTCACCCGTCCGCCGCTCTTTACCGAAGTAAATCGCTCGACTTGCATGTGTTAGGCACGCCGCCAGCGTTCATCCTGAGCCAGGATCAAACTCTCAAAATAAATTCTTCGAATTTATATCGCCAACGATATATCTTCGCTACCGCTTCAGATAAATCCGTTGCTCAAATAAATTTGACTACCTGCTCAGACTAATCATTATCTGAATATCTGGCTTGGTTTGTTAGTTGTAATTCTATAAATTAACCTACTGTTTAATTTTCAAAGTTCTTTTTTGTCCATCTCTCTTGGACACTTATAACTATATCATCTCTTTTTTATATGGTCAACACTTTTTTTGAATTTTTTTATATTTTTTTTAATTTTTCTTTTATTATATATTTTATTCCACTATAAATTACACATATTATTATTAATTTGTGAGAAAATATAATAACTTCAATCATATTTTAAAAGGAGATGTTATTATGTCTGACTTTAATACTCTCAAGAATTTATACGAAGATGGATATAGATGTATTTATTATGATAAGGCTGAAAATAATCATACAATTTACTTAAAAAATTTTGATAATGAAAGTTCTACTGTTGTTGAATTAGAAGATGATATGGAATTTTCTCAATTTCAAAATTATATAAACGATTTAAAAATGTCTTAGATAACTATTTATTTTCAAATATAAAAAGTGCATTAGAATATTCTAATGCACTTTTTATATTATTTTGTTCTA
>NZ_CP048741.1:82963-87805 GCF_018336475.1 Romboutsia sp. 13368 | reverse complement strand
TTTTAGATAACTATTTATTTTCAAATATAAAAAGTGCATTAGAATATTCTAATGCACTTTTTATATTATTTTGTTCTAACTATTTTTTTTATTAATTCCAAAAGTTCTTCTCTATCTGATTCTAACTGTTTATTTTTCTTATCTTTATATTTCTGAAAGTTAACAACTTTTGATATAGCTTTATCCATACAATCACTTCCTAATTAATCATTATTAACTTACTATATGCTTAATTCTATACAATTGTTGTTTTTCCTTTTATCTTTTAAAGATATTTTGTTAAATAAAGATATTTTGTTAAATTTATTCTAAATTTCACCTTATTAAAATATTTTTAAAATTTATTTTTAATTATTATTAAATCTTTATTTATTAATTTGTTCTTTAACCCATTCAATAGCTACATTTAATTGTTTTTCTTCATCATCTTCTTCAATAGTTGGTTTTATACCCTTACCATTTATATATTCCCCACTAGGAGTAAAATACTGTGCAGTTGTAAGTTTATACCCTGTACCATCTTTTAATTCTCTGACACTTTGAACTAATCCTTTACCAAAAGTAGTTGTTCCTACAGATATACCTGCATTATTATCTATGATTGCTCCAGTAAGTATTTCAGATGCAGATGCACTTCCTTCATTCGTTAGAACAGCTATCGGTAAACCTAACTTTTCTTTATCAGATTTTAAATATTCAGTATTACCTTTATTATCTTTTGTATAAACTATAGTACCTTCTCCTATTAAACTATCTGCAATATCCTTACAAACATTTAATAATCCACCAGGATTATCTCTTAAGTCTATAATCATACCCTTTATATCATTTTCTTTTAATGTAGCTAACGTTTCTTCAAATTCTTTGTTCGTATGTTCAGTAAATGAAGTTATTTTTACATAACCTATATTATTGTCTAATTCTTTTCCATCTACTGTATCAGAAACTATCTCATCTCTTTTTACTTTTAAATCTAAAATTTGTTCCCCTCTTTTTATAGTTAATTCTACTTCTGTACCTTTCTTACCTTTAATCATACTTATAGCTTCATCAGATTTTTCTGCTGACACAACTGTACCATCTACTTTAAGTATTTTATCACCTGCTTTTATTCCACTCTTTTCCGCAGGAGAACCAGCTATAGGTGAAATTATCGTTATAAGATTATCATCTGATGTAGGACTTATGTAAACACCTATTCCAACAAACGATCCACTTGTTTGTTGAGTTAATTTTTCAAACTCATCCTTAGTATAATATTGAGAATATGGATCACCTAATCCCGAAAACATTCCCTTTATAGCACCATCTACTAACTTTTCATCATCTGTTTTTTGATAAAAATCTTCTTTTACTAATTCTTCTAGTGCAATCATTTTATTGTACTTTTTATACTCTTCATACATTGATTTAGAAATTACTACCTTACCACCTAAAGCTATGTTGAATGTAGAAGTGATCATGAAGGTAATCACAACCAACACAATACCATATATTATAGCCCTCTTCTTAGATATCATTAAATTGCATCTCCTTTACCTATTACTCTGTATATTATATGACAAGCCATTCTTTTTATTACTAATATCATTTGTATTGATTTAAATTATGTAACTATACTAAAATTTATATTAAGATAATAATTATTATACATATTATACCATATAATAAAAGGGGTAGATTTTATGAAGAATGATTTTAGAAAACAAGTTATAGAATCTAGAAAAAATAAGGACACTAAATTTATATCTCTTAACTCGCAAATAATAACAGAAAATTTACTATCAATGGACTGTATAAAACATGCCAACACAATTATGCTTTATTTAGATTTTAATAATGAAGTAAAAACGGATCAATTAATCAATAAACTCATCTCTCTTAGAAAGACAGTTGCATCTCCTGTTACAATTAAGAATGAAAGAAAACTTATTCCTTTTGAAATAATAAATTTAAAAGAAGGAATAAAAATAGGCGCTTATGGCATAAGAGAACCAAATCAAGAAATATCCAATGAGATAAATATTGAAAATATTGACGTTCTTATAGTACCTGCCGTGGCTTATGACAAGAATTGTTATAGATTAGGATATGGCGGTGGATACTATGATAGATTTATAGGACGTCTTAGAGATGATGCGATAACTATTGGTATTGCATTCGACTTACAGATATTTGATTCTATTCCTAAAGAAGAACATGACGCCCAATTAAATTATATAATCACCGAAACAAATACCTACATAGGTAAAAAATAAAATATACAACCGATCTGGAATGTATATCTCAGATCGATTGTAATTTATGTAATGCATAGCCTATGTTAAGTCTATTTATTTTTTACTTTCTCTATTATCTTTATCCTTTTCTTCATCATCTTTGCAAGACTTTCTATATCTATCTAAATTTTCATTAACTAGTCTATCTATTTCTTCCATAGTTTTGCCTGTTAAAATTTCAAGGCCTTCTTCTATACTTTTTATTGCATATATATTAAATTTACCGTCTTTAATCGCATCTACTACTTCATCTTTAAGTAATAAATTCTTAACATTTTGTATAGGCATCATAATACCTTGATTACCTGTAAACCCTTTTATCTTACATACATCAAAAAATCCTTCTATCTTTTCATTTATACCACCTATAGGCTGTATTTCTCCCTTTTGACTTACAGAACCTGTTACTCCTATATATTGTTTTATAGGAATATTAGCTATACTTGATATAATTGCATATAATTCTGTACTAGATGCACTATCACCATCTACTCCATTATAATTTTGTTCAAATGTTATTGATGTAGTTATAGAAAGAGGTTTTTCTTTTCCATATCTTGATCCTAAGTATCCACTTAAAATTAACACACCTTTATCATGTATACTTCCACTTTGTTTTATTTCTCTTTCTATATTAATAACACCTTTTCTACCATTATATGTTGAAGCAGTTATTTTTGATGGTTTACCAAAAGAGTACTCTCCAGTTCCCATTACAGCTAGTCCATTTATTTGACCAACTTTTTCTCCATCTATATCAATTAATAGTGTTCCATCTTTAAACATTTCATTTAACTTTTCTTCATACTTATTACTTCTATATTTCTTTTTATCTATTGCGTTTTGTACATCTATTTCAGTTATATATTTTTGATTTTCATCACTAATAGCATCGGCTTCATAAATTATATCAACTATTTTATTAAATCTAGCTGTAAGCTTATCTTTATCATCACTCATTCTAGTACTATACTCTATTAACTTTTCTACAGCATTTTTATTAAAATGTTTTAAATTTGCTTCTTTACACTTGTTAGCTATTAATTGAATAGTTTTATATATATTTTCTTCACTTTTATCTATTTCTATATCAAAATCTGCCATTACTTTAAATAAACTTCTGAAATCTTCTTCATGAGCATAAAGAATACTATATAAATAGTTATCTCCAATTAATATAACTTTAATATCTAATTCTATAGGCTCTGGTTTTAAAGTCGATGTAACTAAATAACCATATTGTTTATTTAGAGATTCGATAGATATAGTTCCCGTTTTTAAAGTTCTCTTTAAGCAATCCCATGAGAATGGATTTGTTAATAAATCTTTTGCATTTAATATTAAATATCCTCCATTTGCTTTGTGTAAAGCTCCCGGTTTTATTTCCATAAAACTTGTTGTCAAAGCACCTATTTCATTTTTATATTCTATACACCCTGTAAGATTATAGTAAGTAGGATTACTTTCTGTTATTATTTTGCACTTGTCGCACTCACTATTATCTATAAATAAATTAACTTTATATTTATTGAAGAATTTATCTTGATTTTTACAAGGCATAATTCCAAACATAGCCATTGGATTTTGTTTATTGTCATCTTCTTGTGCTTTAAATTTATCTATATTCGTTACTATATCTTTTCCTAAATCTTCTACATATTTCTTTATTTTTTCACTATTACCGTATTTATTAATTAAATATTGTTCATAAAAACTTACTAAACTATTTCCTACACTTTTATCTAAGTCCTTAATTTTATTTTTGTATGATTCTTCATACATCTTTATTTTGTCTATGTATTCTTTACTGTCCTGATTTAATTTAAGACCTTCTTCTCTTATTTTCTGAACTTCAATTGCTGTAAGAGTTCCAAGTTCACTATCTTGCATAAGCTCTCCATTTTCTTTAATAGGTATGCTCATTAATCCTCTGTCAGTTACTTGAAATCTAAATCCTCTTGGTTTTGCAAACTCATTTAATTCTGTTATAACATTTTCAATATTAGTTTCCAGTTCACTCATTAGCAATCTGCTATGATATTCATATTCCTTTGAGTTAAATATCTTAGGCACTTCACTTTTTAATTTTTCTATAATATCCTCTATATCTTTCTTAAATATTTTACCTTCTCCACATTTAAAAGATAGTGCTATTGGCTCATTAGAATTCTTAAAGTTATTTACATATACCCAGTCTTTTAAATTATTATTATTTTTAAAATTCTTTTGAATTAAATTATGAGTATAACTAGTTCTTCCTATTCCACTAGCCCCAGCTACATAGATGTTATATCCCTTTTGTTTCATTTTAAGTCCAAATTCTATAGCTTGAACTGCACGATTCTGACCAATTATTTCTCTTATAGGTGTAATTTCTTCTGTTGTTTTAAAATCTATCTTATCTAATACACTCTTACATTTTAAATCTTCGATGTTAACCTTATATTTATCTACATTTAACATTCATTCACCTCTAGATATCATTTTAATTTATATTTTTCCCTACTTTTTGTAAATAATGATTAAATATGAATATTTATTTATAAATAAAAAGCATATTAAG
>NZ_CP048741.1:82775-82928 GCF_018336475.1 Romboutsia sp. 13368 | reverse complement strand
TATTTAAACATCTTATAAAAAATTCGCTTCGCTTAAGCGACGTGTCGGCGAAACACTTCATNNNNCCAACAACTTTGTCCGTTGCTCAAAATATTTTTTAGGCTCAAAACCATTGTATTGATATAAATGTATTTAATAGTTTATCTAAAGTTA
>NZ_CP048741.1:77899-82767 GCF_018336475.1 Romboutsia sp. 13368 | reverse complement strand
AATGATTAAATATGAATATTTATTTATAAATAAAAAGCATATTAAGTTATTTAAACTTAACATGCTTTTTATAATCTATTTATTATTTATTAAATCATCCATAGTGTATAGTCCATTTTCTTTATCCGCAATATATTTAGCTGATTCTACAGCTCCTTTAGCAAATACTTTTTTAGACAATGCTAAATGTTTTATATCTATAACTTCATCCAAACCAGCAAATACAACTGTATGTTCGCCTGGTATTGTTCCTCCTCGAATTGCATGTATACCTATTTCATTTTCTTTTCTTTTTGAATCATTTCCTTCTCTTCCATAATTAAATTCCATAGCATTATTTAATTCATCATTTATAGCATTTGCTATCATCTTAGCTGTTCCACTTGGTGCATCAACTTTTTTATTATGGTGCTTTTCTATTATTTCTATATCAAAAGTTTCTCCTAGTATATTAGTTGCTTGTTTAACTAAATTTATTAGTACATTTATCCCTAATGACATATTTGAAGATTTGAATATCCTTGTACTACTAGATGCTTCCTTTATTTTATTTTCTTCTTCTTCATTAAATCCAGTAGTTGCTATTACAAGTCCCACATTATTTATTACTCCATATTTAAGTAAATCATTTAAATTTGATGGATTAGAAAAATCTATTATAACATCACATTCTTCTTTTAATAACAACGGGGATTCATATACTGGATATTCATTTTCATAAGCATTTATTTTTTTATCTATACCTGCAACTATTGATACATCTTCAATACCAGATATAACTTCAGTTAATGCTCTTCCCATAGCTCCATTACAACCACTAATTACTACTTTTATCATATTATCACCTCGTCTTATCTGGTTTTTAATTATCTATTTTTATTCCACATTTTTTCATTTCATCAGCTAGTATTTTTAAATTAGCTTCGCTAATATCAATTAATGGTAATCTAAGTTCTCCTGCATTTAATCCCATTAAGTTCATAGCGGCTTTAACTGGTATTGGATTAACTTCTATAAATAAAGAACTTACTAATCCATTTAAATCTAACTGTAATTTTTTAGACTCTTCTATATCTCCTGATAAGTATTTTTCTACTATATCATGAGTCTCTTTAGGTAATACATTCGCTAAAACAGATATAACTCCACTTCCTCCAAGTGATAATATAGGAACTATTTGATCATCATTTCCACTATATATTGCAAAATCTTCTCCACATAATCTAGCTATTTCTGCAACCTGACTTATATTTCCACTAGCTTCTTTTATAGCTACTATATTTTTAACCTTAGATAATTTTTCTACTGTAGCAGGATTTATATTAACACCTGTTCTTCCTGGCACATTATAAAGTATTATTGGTAAATCTACACTTTCTGCTATTGTTTTAAAATGTTTTATTAATCCATTTTGAGTGGATTTATTATAGTATGGTGTTACTACTAATAATCCATCTACTCCTACTTCTTGACAATATTTACTTAACTCTACTGAATATGCAGTATTATTACTTCCACTACCTGCTATTACAGGTATTCTTTTATTTACTTTATCTACTACAAATTTTATAGTTGCTTTTCTTTCTTCATCACTCATAGTTGCAGACTCCCCTGTTGTTCCGCATACTATTATTGCATCTGTTTTATTTTCTATATGCCATTCAATTAAATTTCCCATTGAATTATAATCAATTTTGCCATCTTTAAAAGGTGTAACTAACGCTACTCCAGAACCTACAAATAGCTTTTTCATCATTTTATCCCCCTTATTTTAAATTTTTTATTAACAACTCAGCAATTTGGATGGCATTAGTTGCAGCACCTTTTCTTATATTATCTGCAACTACCCACATATTTATTCCATTATCAACGCTAAAATCTCTTCTTATTCTTCCAACAAAAACTTCATCTTTTCCGCTACAAGTTAAAGGCATTGGATATTCATTAATTCCAATATCATCAACTACTATTATTCCATCAGCATTTTCAAGTAATTTAAAAACTTCTTCTAATTCAAATGGATTCTCAAATTCTATATTTATAGAAACACTATGACCATACTTAACAGGAACCCTAACTGTAGTAGCTGTAATTTTTATAGTTTCATCATTTAATATTTTTTTAGTTTCATCTATCATTTTCATTTCTTCTTTTGTATATCCATTTTCCATAAAATCATCTATATGAGGAATACAGTTATAAGCTATTTGATGAGGGTATTTTTTATGTTTTCCTCCATTTATTCCATTTTCTAAATCATTAATTCCTCCCATTCCTGAACCTGAAACAGCTTGATAAGTTGAAAATATTATTCTTTTTATTTTAAATACATCATGTAATACTTTAAGAGGTACTACTGACTGTATTGTTGAACAGTTTGGATTTGCTATAATACCATTATTCCATTTGATGTCCTCTGGGTTTACTTCTGGAATAACCAATGGAATATCTTTATCCATTCTCCATGCGCTACTATTATCAACTACTATAACACCATTATCTCTTGCTATAGGTGCAAACTTTTTACTAACAGCTCCACCTGCTGAAAATAATGCTATATCTATATCTCTATTAAAGGATTCTTCTGTTAATGCTTCAACTTCATATTCTTTCCCTCTAAAAGTTAGTTTACATCCTTTAGATTTAGCAGATGAAAATAAGTACAAATTTTCAATAGGAAATTTTCTTTCTTCTAATACTTTTAAAAAAGTTCTACCAACAATTCCTGTGGCACCAACTATAGCAATATTTACTTTTTTCATATATACCTCCTACTATAATACCTCTTTATAYARMCACATTTACTTTTTTCAATTTTATCTCCTCCAATATAATTTAATTTTCATAAATTAAATTCATTTCCCAATAATTCTATAATTTTAGCTTTATCATTTATATCAACTATAAAAGAAATACTCAATTCAGATGTTATTATCTTTTTAAATTTAATATCATTATTTTTTAATATCTCAAGTATATTAGCTATAATGTTGTTATTATTTATTCCTCCACCAACAACTGATATTGTTGTTACATCTAAATCTTTAGAAATATCTATGTGAGCTAATTTTGATTTTATCTTATTTATAGCTTCATCTATACATCCTAAATCTCCTTTGCTAATAACTAATGAAAAATCAGTATAATCACCTTTAGAAGATATCTGATTTATCACTTTTATACTTAAATTTTCATCTGATAAAATCCCAGATATTAAAGACATGTCATTTGATTTTAATAAAACATTTTTTATCGTAAATATAGAAGTGTTGTCATTTATCGCAATTCCAAAAATTGATTTGTTATCTCCACAGTTTTGTTTTTCTGTTATATAAGTTCCCTTTGTATCCTTACTACTTGAAGCTACATATATAGATACATTATTCTTATAACCTATCTCAACAGATGTAGTCTCCATTACTCCTGCACCTAATTTTGACATTTCTATCATTTCTTTATATCCTATATAATCTAATTTTTTTGCGTTTGGATATAGCTTAGGATCAACAGGGTATATACCCTCTACATCAGTATATATAGTACAATCACATCCTAATTTAGCAGCCAATGCAACAGCTGTAGTATCAGATCCTCCTCTACCTAAAGTTGTTATATCTCCATTTTCATTGACTCCTTGAAAACCTGCTATTATAACTATTTTACCTTGTCCTAAATTCTTTCTTATTTTATCAATATCAATATCAACTATATTACTTTTTGTATGCATTCCTTTAGTTTTTATTCCAGCTTGATAACCAGTAAAAGATATTGCATCATATCCATACGACTTAATTGCAATAGCTAATAAAGATATAGATATTTGCTCACCTATAGATAAAAGCATATCAAATTCTCTCTTATCTGGGTTATTAGAAATTTCTTTTGTTAATTCTACTAACTTATTAGTTGTTTTTCCCATAGCAGAGACTACAACTACTACATCATTTCCTTTTTCTTTCTCTGATATTAATTTTCTTGCAACGGATTTTATTTTTTCAATACTACCCATCGATGTTCCACCATATTTATGAACTACAGTACTCAAAAATAACACCTCTTTTGCTAGTGATAGTATATTTTATGTAAAATATATATTTATTGATATTGCTTTTCATGCAATAWTTGTGTATATAAAAAAGCTATGTAATTTTATAATAAAATCACATAGCTTTTTATATATACAAGTTAATTATCTTCAACTGATGTATTTAATTCTATTGAGTCTGGTAATTCATTTAAATTTGTTTCAACTACTATGTACGGATATGATTTTTCTTTTTCTTTATATACTATCTTTACTCTCATTATATTCTTATCATCTTGTTTAACAACATCTATCTTATCCATCTCTATCCCATGATTTTTATCATTACCTCTAGTTACAACTACATAAATTTTATTATTCAATTTTACTGCTAGTGCTCGTTCCTCATCTACATATTTATCCATCATATCTAGTATCTTCTCTGGTATAGCTTCTCTTTGTAAAATAGTATAATCTACTGGTTTTGATTGTTCCATAAAAATATTTGGTATAACTATGAATCCACCAATGATTAGTGCCATAATTATAACCCCATATATTACACCTTTAAGATTAAAATTTATCTTATTCATTCATATCACCCCCATATATAAAATATATGAAGCATGTTCAAGCATTAGAATGGTTTTATCATTTAATAAATTAAAAAGATAGTGTTTTATCTATTATAATTAGATAAAACACTACCTTTTAAGAACAAATTATTAAATTCATTCATTTTATAAAATAAATATATAATAATATCAAATTTCAATTTATAGTATTTAACTATTTTTTAGAAATAGCCTCTYTAACTACATTTACTATATCTTCTGCAGTTAAT
>NZ_CP048741.1:74729-76220 GCF_018336475.1 Romboutsia sp. 13368 | reverse complement strand
ATGCTATTGCATTAAAGTTGTATATTCCATATATTGTAGTTTCTCTAATCATTCTAGCAGCTGAAACTTTTGATAATAAGCTAAGACTAGTTTTACTACCAATATTAATAGCTATATTTGATGCTGCATTATATAATTGTGCTAATACTCCTAATAAACTTAAAAATATATATGATATTATTGCACTAAAATATAATTTATATATCCTTTTAAACTCTAAATCATATAAAGCTAGTATTTTATTCACCCCTATATACCTCCCTCATTTTATCTACAATTGACATTCCTTGATTTTCTCTAATTTCTTCAGCATTAAATTGACATACTACTTTTCCAGCTTCTATAAAAATAACTTCATCTACTATAGATTCAATTNNCTGCTATTTCATGAGTAGTAATTATTATACTTTGGTTATCTTCCATATATTTTGCTATTATTTCAATAAACTGCTCCCTTGTAAAAATATCTATTCCTGAGAATGGTTCATCAAGTAATGTATATTTTGCATTTTGTGCAAATCCAAGTATTATTTTTACTCTGGCTTTATTTCCTTTTGATAGTGAAGATATTAGTCTATCTTCTGTTAAATTAAATATTTCTAACATTTCATAGGCTTTATTATTATCCCAGTTTTTATAGAAGATTTTCATAAATTCAAAGCTTTCTTTTATAGTTAGTTGTGTAAAATGTGTGTCTATGTCTGGTACAAAAGACAATTTATTATAGGTATTATTATTTAGCTTTTCTTTATCTATAAATATTTCCCCACTGTCTACTCTAATTAACCCTGAGATAGCTTTTAGTATTGTAGATTTACCTACTCCATTAGTCCCTAAGATACAAGTTATTTTACCTTCTTGTATGTTAAAGCTTATGTTATCTAGAGCTTTGATTTTTTTGTACTTCTTACTTACATTTTTTACCTCAATCATTATATTTCTCCCCTAGTATTTTTCATTTATTATTTTTATAAGTTCTTCCTTTTCAACTTTTATTGCTTTCATATTTTCTATAAATACTTCTAGTGATTGATTTATTAAATCTTCTTTTAATTTTGATAGTAGTATTTCATCATTAGTGATTGTACTTTGATGGTTTCTAACTGTTTTTATAATTTCCATATCTTCCATCTCCTTGTAGGCTTTTTGTACTGTATTTGGATTTACCTTTATATTTACTGCCATTTCACGCCTAGATGGTATTATATCCCCTGGCTTAAATTCCCCTATTACTATTTGTTGCTTAAAATATTTTATTATTTGTAAGTACACTGGTTCTTTATCATTTGGTATAAAATTCATTTTCTCACCTCCGTATCAGTGTATTAGTTCATTAATACATCTATAAGTGTATTATATYAATAGTACACTTATAAATACAAGTACTTTTAATTRTTTTGTGTAAGTTATATATAAAAAAAGATGTTAGAATCTAATTATTCTAACATCTTTTTTACTTATTAAAATCTTATTTATAATATTTTATAATCT
>NZ_CP048741.1:69058-74624 GCF_018336475.1 Romboutsia sp. 13368 | reverse complement strand
ATTACACCTTTAAGATTAAAATTTATCTTATTCATTCATATCACCCCCATATATAAAATATATGAAGCATGTTCAAGCATTAGAATGGTTTTATCATTTAATAAATTAAAAAGGTAGTGTTTTATCTATTATAATAGATAAAACACTACCTTTTAAGAACAAATTATTAAATTCATTCATTTTATAAAATAAATATATAATAATATCAAATTTCAATTTATAGTATTTAACTATTTTTTAGAAATAGCCTCTTTAACTGCATTTACTATATCTTCTGCAGTTAATCCATGTTTCTTTAATAATTCTGCTGGTGTTCCTGATTCACCAAATGTATCTCTAACACCTATTTTTTTAACTATAACTGGACACTCTTCACTTACTACTTCACTTACAGCAGAACCTAATCCACCGATTATACTATGTTCTTCAGCAGTAACTATTGCACCTGTTTCTTTAGATGCCGTTATTATTAATTGTCTATCTATAGGTTTTATAGTAGACATATTTATAACTCTAACATTTATACCTTCTGATTTTAATATCTCTGAAGCTAATATGGCTTCATTAACCATTATTCCACAAGCTATTATAGATGCATCATTTCCTTCTCTTAATACACTACCTTTTCCTATTTGGAATTTATAATTTTCATCAAATAATGTAGGTACTGCACTTCTTCCTAAACGAACATACATAGGCCCATAGAATTTAGCAGCTTCAAGTATCATTTGTTCAGCTTCAACGCCATCTGCAGGAACTAAAACTGTCATATTAGGTATAGCTCTCATTATAGATATATCTTCAATACTTTCGTGAGATGCACCATCTTCACCTACTGTAAGACCCGCATGAGTTGCACATACTTTTACATTTAATTTTGGATATGCTACTGAGTTTCTTATTATTTCGAAAGCTCTTCCTGTAGCAAACATGGCAAAACTACTTGCAAATGGTATTTTACCAGCTGTTGCAAATCCACAAGCTGCACCTATTAAGTTTTGTTCTGCTATACCCATATTGAAAAATCTCTCAGGGAATACAGTTTTAAAATCATTTGTTTTTGTAGACTTAGATAAGTCTGCATCTAATACTACTACATTATCATTAATTTGTCCTAATTTAACTAATGCTTTTCCGTACGCATCTCTAGTTGCCATCTTACTCATTGTCTACACCTCCTAAATCTATTAAAGCCTGCTCTAAATCTTTATCGCTTGGAGCTGTTCCATGCCATCCAGCTTGATTTTCCATGTATGATATACCTCTACCTTTTACAGTTTTAGCAACTATCATTGTAGGTTTTCCTACAGTTTCTTTAGCCATATCTAAAGCTGCAAATATTTGATCAAAATCATGACCGTCTATCTCTATTACATTCCACCCAAAAGCTTTAAACTTATCAACTATAGGACCTATATTCATAACATCTTCAGTTTTTCCATCTATTTGAAGACCATTATAATCTAAGAACGCAACCATGTTATCAAGTTTATAATGAGCTGCACTCATAGCAGCTTCCCAAACTATACCTTCTTGAACTTCTCCATCTCCAAGTAAAGCATAAACTCTCCATGGTGCATTATCTAATTTAGATGCCATTGCCATACCACAAGCTACAGAAAATCCTTGTCCTAAAGACCCAGTTGACATTTCAACACCTGGTGTTCCTTTCATATCAGGATGACCTTGTAGCATTCTATTTATTTTTCTTAATCCTTTTAATTCTTCTTTATCAAAGTACCCTTTGTGAGCTAAAGTAGCGTATAATACTGGAGCTGCATGTCCTTTTGATAAAACAAATCTGTCTCTATCTTCCATCTTACAGTTATTAGGATCTATATTCATCTCATCAAAATAAAGAGCTGTTAATATTTCAACCGCTGATAATGACCCTCCTGGATGTCCTGATTTAGACGTATGTATCATAGAGACTATATCTTTTCTGATATTACGTGCAATCTCTTTTAATCCTTTATGATCTCTCATGTAATTACCTCCCTGTACTAGTAAAGTTAAGTTGTCCATATGTATCGTTTTGAGTTTAATCTCACTTTATTATATCATCTTTATACTGTTTTTTACTCTATTTTTTCCAAAAGTGTATATATATATTTATAATTTAATACTATCATTAGTATATATCAATATTTTTAATTTCAAAAAAAATATTGATATATACTAATATCAATATTTTTATAGAGTGAATAGCCCCAAACTTATTTGAAGACTATTATTTACCTTTAACATCATATTTTTATCTAGACAACCTATCTTTTCTCTTAAACGCTTTTTGTCTATTGTCCGTATCTGCTCTAAGAGAATAACCGAGTCTTTATTAAGTCCATACTCATTAGCACTTATCTCTATATGCGTAGGTAGCTTAGCTTTATTAATTTGAGATGTTATTGCGGCTACTATTACAGTTGGACTGTATTTATTACCTATATCATTTTGTATGATGAGAACAGGCCTTACTCCACCCTGCTCTGACCCTACAACTGGGCTTAAATCAGCATAATATAAGTATCCTCGCTTTATATCCAAATTAGTATTCACCTTGGGCAATCTTCTCTTCTATGTTATCTTTTGAAGATACCTCATTTGTCATACCCAGCTCAGCTAATGATAGATTAATTTGACCCATCTCTTTATAACCCTTCATCATAGATTCTTTAAAATCTATTTTCTTCTTCTGAGTTATATAGAATTGAAAAGCTGCTTTAGCAAAATCTGCTCTATTACTGTTCTCCATCTGAACTATATGATCTACTTCAGATATTAGAGAATCAGGTATAGTAAAGGTTATTTTTTCCTTTTTTTTATTGTGCACAACATCGCCTCCTGGGTTATACTATCATTTCCATTTTACCAAATAACTATCAGCTTGTAAAATTACATTTCCTTCCTTATAAACACGGTCAACTCTTCTAGATACCATGCATACTATTTCATAATTTATCGTTCCTAAATCTTTAGCTATATCTTCTACATTTCTATTGCCTTCCCCAAATATTATAACCTCATCGCCAATTTTTATGTCCATGTCTTTATCTATTTTCACCATACATTGATCCATGCAAATTCTTCCTACAATATCAAAAATTTCACCCTTTATAGATACCTTAGGATTTTTTTGCATTCTAGTAAATCCATCTGCATATCCAATAGGTATAGTGACTATTTTTTCAGAATTATTAGTTTTATAAGTTAATCCATAACTTATCCCAGTGCATTCTTCTAATTCTTTAATATGAGATATTTTTGTTTTTAATATCATTGCAGGTTTTAAAGGAAGTCTTTCTTTTATAACTTCATCAGATGGATAATACCCGTATAAAACTATTCCACATCTTACCATATTAAAGTTTAAATCTGGTAAATCCATAATAGCTGCACTATTAGAAACATGCTTTATAGGTATATTTATTCCTCTCTTCTCTATAGATTCAGTTATAAATTTAAATCTTTCTGCTTGATTATTTGTAAATTCTTTATCTAGTTCATCTGCTTTAGCAAAGTGAGTATATATACCTTCTATATATATGTTTTCTAAATTAGATATCTCAAATACCTTTTCTATAGACTCATCATTTACCTTAAAGCCTATTCTACTCATTCCTGTATCTATCTTTATATGGATACAAGCTTTAATACCTATTTTTTTAGATATATCATTAAGTTTTTCAGCCATTTCTAATGAATAAATAGTTAATGTTATATCATTTTTAACAGCATACTCTAAAGATTCTTCTGGAACAAATCCTAGACATAATATAGGTTTTTTTATATTATTTTGTCTAAGTTCTATAGCTTCTTCTAGCCTAGCAACAGCAAAATAGTCTACATTTTTATTTTCTAAAAACTTAGCAACTTGAACTGAACCATGTCCATATGCATTAGCCTTTAACACTGTACAAATTTTAGTATCTTCATTTAGTAACTTTTTTATATTATTTAAATTAAATTCTATGTTATCTAGATTTATCTCCGCCCACGTAGGAGCTGTTATTTTAGTTTTCATTTCTTTTGTGCCACCTTACTTTCTGCACTCGAAGTCTTTATATTTAACTACAAAGCTTGGATTTCCTTTATCATTTAGTATTTCCATTTTTTCAGGATTTTTAGTCTCTTTATTTATATATAATATTTGTTTATAGAAGTATTCATTATCTCCTGGTATAGTAGTTTCTAAACTTAGACTATCGCCAGATAATTTTATATTAACCTCTTCATTTTGAAGATAGTTTTTTATAAAATCTCCTATAAAAATGTACTGTTTATTTTCGTCTATATTCGGTAATTCTATTTTATCTTCTATATCTGGATTACTTATTATTACTTTATCATCTTTATATTCCATAGTCTTTCCTTTTAAATGCTCTGGTTCCATTACTTCTAATTTATAATAATCCGGTTTTTTATAACTATGAACAAATACATAATTATGAGAGCTTTTATTTCCTATAGCTTCTACTTCAGCTATACACTTATAAGATGACATAGTAACTATCTTCTTTTGGAATTCTGTATAGATTTCTTCTTTTGTGGACTCTCTTTTTTGACAACCAACAATAATTGCAAATATACTCACAACTATTGCTAGTATAATAGTCCACCTTTTCATAGAAAACCTCCAATTACAATTTGTTAATCATACATAGCTTTTATTATATCGTATCTACATATTATACCTTTTAAGAAGTTTTCTTTATCTACTACAGGTACTCTATTTATAGATTTTTTTATCATAACGTTAGCTACATAATCAAATGAATCATTTTCATTTACAGTTATTATGTCTTTAGACATTAAATCTTCAACCTTATATGCTGCTACTTTTTTCATATCATCTTCTAATTTCTTTATATCATCTAAGAAAATTAAACCTTGGAAGAAATTTAAAACTCTCGGTGACTCTATATCTGTTTCTTTCTGCATTATATCTGTTTCAGATATTATTCCTACTACCTTATTATGTTCATCTACTACTGGCAACCCTCCTATCTTTTCTTTTATAAGCAAAGTTGCTACATTTGCAATACTATCATCTTTTTTGGCTACTATTACATCTGTTGTCATTATATCTTTTGCTGTTTTATTATTCATATTATCCCTCCTTAGTTATGGCTATAGAGTTAGCTATAGCATAGTCCTTACAGTGAGATATAGATACTTTTATTTCTGAAACATTATAATCTATGCATATCTGTTTAAAATTATTATAAGTTTTCACTATTGGTTTTCCTAATTCATCTCTTAAAACTTCTATATCTCTTAAGTTAAATTTTCTTATCCCTGTTCCTATGGACTTACTTATAGCTTCTTTTGCCGCAAAATTTCCAGCTACAGTTTCTGCTTTAAAACCTTTACTTTTAAAATATTCAATTTCTTTATCAGTAAAAGTTCTTTCTAGAAATCTAGGGTTTTTTTCAAGTAATTCTTTTATTCTATATATTTCTATGATATCAACTCCAATATCCAATATATTCATTATTTCCTCCTTGAATTACTTATATTTCTATTTTATTATGTTTAAAATAATTATATTCAACTATTAATATTTTAG
>NZ_CP048741.1:61767-69047 GCF_018336475.1 Romboutsia sp. 13368 | reverse complement strand
ATTATTTCCTTCTTGAATTACTTATATTTCTATTTTATTATGTTTAAAATAATTATATTCAACTATTAATATTATAGTATATAATCTATACTCATTTATATCCTTACTATATTTCAATATTGTCATTTTTATAGCAATTTATTAAATTAAAAAATGGGTGCTAGAAAATTTCTAGCCCCCATAATTATTTATAAATATTTAATTTATATCCACTCTGCAGATTCAGTAACTATTACAGTTTTTTCTTTATCTACATTCATGAATCCACCAGATACTTTCGCATCCTTATATTTTCCATCTAACTTAATACGTAATGTACCTGTAGCAAGTCCAGCTACTAATGGTCTGTGGTTTTTTAATATACCTCTATCACCTTCAGTAGTTCTAACTACAATCATCTCCGCATTTCCATTATAGAAGGTTTTATCAGGAGTGACAATTTCAAGTGCAAATACATTTGCCATTATTATCTACTCTCCTTTGCTCTAGCAACTACAGTGTCTATGTTTCCTGCATTTATGAATGCTGACTCTGGTAAATTATCATGCTTTCCTTCTAATATTTCTTTGAAACTTCTTATAGTTTCTTTTAATGGTACGTATACACCAGGAACCCCTGTGAATACTTCAGCAACGTGGAATGGTTGTCCTAGGAATCTTTGGATTCTTCTAGCACGAGCAACTGTTAACTTATCTTCATCAGATAATTCATCCATACCAAGTATTGCTATTATATCTTGAAGCTCATTGTATCTTTGTAATATAGATTGAACTCCTCTAGCTACTTCGTAGTGTTCTTTACCTACTATTTGTGGATCTAGAACTCTTGAGCTAGACTCTAGTGGATCAACTGCTGGGAATATCCCTAGAGATGCTATTTGTCTAGATAAAACTGTCTTAGCATCTAAGTGCGTGAATGTTGTAGCTGGTGCCGGGTCAGTTAAGTCATCGGCAGGAACGTATACAGCTTGAACAGATGTTATCGATCCACTCTTAGTTGATGTTATTCTTTCTTGTAGTCTACCCATTTCTGTAGCTAATGTTGGTTGGTATCCAACTGCTGATGGTGTACGTCCAAGAAGTGCTGAAACCTCAGATCCAGCTTGTGTAAATCTAAATATATTATCAACGAATAATAATACGTCTTGGTTTTCTTTATCTCTAAAGTGTTCTGCCATTGTAAGTCCTGTTAAAGCAACTCTCATTCTTGCTCCAGGTGGCTCGTTCATTTGTCCGAATACTAGAGCAGTTTTCTTTATAACTCCAGAATCAGTCATTTCTTCGTAAAGGTCGTTACCTTCTCTTGTTCTTTCTCCAACTCCAGCGAATACTGATAATCCACCGTGTTGAGAAGCTATGTTTGTTATAAGCTCTTGTATAAGAACTGTTTTACCAACTCCAGCTCCTCCGAATAGACCTATCTTACCACCTTTTAAGTATGGTGCTAATAAGTCAACTACTTTTATACCAGTTTCTAGTATTTCAGCAGTTGGTTGTAATTCTTCGAATTCTGGTGCTGCTCTGTGTATAGGCATTTGTGGTGCTTCAGCTGGTGCTGGCTTACCATCAACTGGTTGTCCTAATACGTTGAATATTCTTCCTAATGTTGCATCCCCAACAGGAACAGTTATAGGAGCTCCTGTATCAACAACTTCCATTCCTCTTACAAGTCCATCTGTTGAACTCATAGATATACATCTAACAGTGTCGCCACCAACGTGTTGTGCAACCTCTGCTACTATTTCTTTATCTCCTTGCTTTATCACTAATGCATTTAATAGATTAGGTAAGCTTTTTTCATTATCAAACTTAACGTCTAATACTGGTCCGACAACCTGAACTATTTTACCTATGTTTGCCATGTCCTAACCTCCTTATTATTGAGCTGCTGCAGCTCCCCCTACTATCTCAGATATTTCTTGAGTAACTGCTGCTTGTCTTGCTCTATTGTATACTAATTCTAGTTTTGATATCATTTCGTTAGCATTGTCTGTAGCTGATTCCATAGCAGTTCTTCTTGCAGCTTGTTCTGATGCAAAAGATTCTGCTATAGCTCCATATACACTTCCTGATACATACTTAGGTAATATATATCCAAGTACTGCATCAGCAGAAGGTAAATATTGAACTGCAGCTTTGCTTGTTTTAACTTTTTCTTCAGTCTTTGTATTATCTATTGTAACTGGTAGTAATTTTACTATCTTAGGTTCTTGTGATAAGGCAGATATAAACTCTGTATAAACAAGGTTAACCTCATCAACCTCTCCATTTTTATAAGCTTCCATAGCTGCTTGAGCAACTCTATTTGCATCATCATAAACACATTTTTCTACAGATTCTATATAATCTATAACTTCATATCCCCTATTAACTAAAGACTCTTTAGCTTTTTTACCTACAGGTATGATTTTTCCTGTGCCTAATTTGTTATGAGCAAGTACTGCTTTTAAAATATTAGAGTTATAACCTCCAGCTAATCCTCTATCACCAGCTACTACTATATAACATACGTTATTAACTTTTCTTTCTTTTAGAAATACATTTGTACTATTACCCGTATTTTTAGCTATATCTTGAACAGTGTTGTATAAAGTATTAAAGTATGGTTTTGTACTTTCAGCTCTTTCTTTAGCTTTTCTAAACTTAGATGAAGATACAAGTTCCATAGCTTTAGTTATTTGCTTAGTACTTTCAACACTCTTAATACGAGTTTTAATTTCCTTCATTCCAGCTCCTGCCACTGTGTTTACCTCCTTTTTTAAAAAGGATTACGCTTCTATAACAAACTTTTTCTTAAATTCATTTATAGCGTTAGTTAATTCTTGAGTAAAGTCTCCATTTTCAAGAATTTTCTTTCCTATTTCTGGATAATTTATATTTATAAATTCGAATAATTCAGTTTCAAATCTTGCTACATTATTAACTGGTATATCAGATAATAAGTTATTTGTAACTGCATGTATTATCATAACTTGGTTTTCAACTGATAATGGTTGATGTTCACCTTGCTTTAATACTTCAACTATTCTTTCCCCTTGAGCAAGCCTCTTCTTAGTATCTTCATCTAAGTCAGATCCAAATTGAGAGAATGCAGCAAGTTCTTTATATTGAGAGTAAAGAAGCTTTAATGGTCCCGCAACTTTTTTCATTGATTTTATTTGAGCAGAACCTCCAACCCTTGATACTGATATACCAGGGTCAACTGCTGGTCTTATACCTGCATAGAATAACTCAGGTGTTAAGTATATTTGTCCATCTGTTATAGATATAACGTTAGTTGGTATATACGCAGAAACGTCTCCTGCTTGAGTTTCTATTATAGGTAAAGCAGTTATAGAACCTCCACCTAATTCATCTGATAACTTAGCAGCTCTTTCTAATAATCTTGAGTGTAAGTAGAATACGTCCCCAGGGTAAGCTTCACGTCCTGGTGGTCTCTTAAGTAATAATGACATCTCTCTGTATGCAACGGCATGCTTAGTTAAGTCATCATATACTATTAATACATGTTTTCCTTCAAACATGAACTCTTCACCCATTGCAACCCCTGCATATGGTGCTATGAATTGAAGTGGTGCAGATTCAGAAGCACTTGCAGATACTACTATTGTGTAGTCCATAGCTCCACCTTTTTCTAAAGTGTTAACTAATTGAGCTACTGTAGAACGCTTTTGCCCTATTGCAACATATATACATATAACATCTTTACCTTTTTGGTTAAGTATAGTATCTATACATATAGATGTTTTACCAGTTTGTCTATCTCCGATTACAAGCTCTCTTTGTCCTTTACCTATTGGTATCATGGCATCTATAGCTTTTATTCCTGTTTCAAGTGGTTGATGAACAGATTTTCTAGCCATTATTCCTGTAGCTTCTGATTCAACTGGTCTTGTTTTATTTGTGTTTATAGGTCCTTTTCCGTCTATTGGTTGACCTAATGCATTTACAACTCTTCCTATTAAGGCTTCTCCAACAGGAACAGAAACTACGTTTCCAGTTCTCTTAACAACATCGCCTTCTTTTATACCTTGGTCATCACCAAGCATAACTGCCCCAACCATATCTTCTTCAAGGTTAAGAGCCATTCCATAAACTTCTCCTGGGAATTCTAAAAGTTCTCCAGCCATAGCATTTTCTAGTCCGTAAACACTTGCTATACCATCTCCAACTTTTAAAACACTTCCTGTATCTGTTAATTCAACTTTATTTTCATAATTTTTTATTTGTTCTTTTATTATTGAACTTATTTCTTCTGGTCTTAAATTCATGGGTTCACCGCCATTCTAAGATATTACTTGAGATAATTGGTTTTTAATTTTCGCTAAACGAGTTTTAACTGTTCCATCTATCTCTTCATTTCCAAGTTTAACTAAAACTCCTCCTAATATAGTTTCATCAACTATATTATTTAAAGTAACGTTTTTATTGTATTTTATAGAAAGATTCTTTTCTAAATCTTTTATTTCATGTTCACTTAATGAAACTGCAGTTACTACAGTTCCTTCTAATATATTGTTCTTATCATTTAATAAGTTTTTATATGATTCTTTTATATTTTCTATAGCCGACATTCTGTCTTTATCTATAACTATCTTCAAGAAGTTATTCATATTGTCACTTAATTGATTTTCAAATATATTTTTCATTACATTTTTCTTATCTTCTCTACCTATTAGTGGTGATTTTAAGAAATTGTATAAATCTTTATTTTCATTAAGTATAACTACTAACTCACTTAACTCTTGGTATAATTCGCTAGTAGCTTGAGTTTCCTCGCCAACTTCAAATAAAGCTTGTGCATATCTATCTGCTATTACATTTATCATTTAGATTCGCCCACCTCTTTTATAAAGTTATCTATTAACTCTTTATGTTTGTTAGAATCTATATCTTTTTCAATAACTTTAGATGCAGCTAAAACAGCTATACTAGAGATTTCATTTTTAATCTCATTCATAACTTTTTGTCTTTCTTGTTCTACATCCTTGCTAGCTTTTTCTTTTAATTGGCTTGCTTCTTGCTTAGCAGCAGCTATTATTTCATTTTCTTTTTGCTCTGCTCTTAAAGTAGCTTGCTTTATTATTTCTTGACCTTGCTCTTTTGCTGAAGTTAACTTTTCTTCATATTCTGATTTTAAAGTTAAACCTTCTTTTTTAGCTCTTTCTCCTTGTGCTAAATTCTCTCTTATATCTTTTTCTCTAGCTTCTATTATTCCTAATACAGGTTTAAATAGTAACTTTTTTAAAAGGAAAAATACTAAGAAAGTATTTACAATTTGAAATACAAATTCATATGTTATACCTATTAATGGTTTAAATTCCATATGCATTCTCCTTTCCACTAATAACCATTTATAATTAGGAGATGGTAAGCCATCTCCTAATTATAAACTTCAAATAATTTGTTGAGTTTTAATCTTACATAAATGGATTAGCGAATAAAAGAATTATAGCTATAACTAGCCCATATATACCTGTTGATTCTGCAACCGCTGCTCCAAGTAACATTGTTTGAGTTATATCTCCTTTTGCTTCTGGTTGGTTACCAACTGCTTCTGCTGCTTTACCTGCTGCAAATCCTTGTCCTATACCTGCTCCTATACCTGTTATAACTGCAAGACCTGCTCCTATAGCTGAACCTGCTGCTATTATTGCTGTATTCATATCCATGTTTCTTTTCCTCCTTGAAATTTTTTATTTTTAATTTATTTTTTATTTAATTAATTTTGTCCTGCTGCATCTGATACAAACACCATAGTTAACATTATAAATATGAATGATTGTAATACTCCTGAGAATAAATCGAAGTATAAATGTAGCGGAACTGGTATTACTAATTGACCAATTGGTATTGAAACCCCTGGTATCAGTGTTGATAGCCATCCTAAGAATTGGTATACTAATGCCATTATAACTGCTCCACCTAATATATTCCCAAATGGACGGAAAGTTAATGATATTGGCTTCGCTATTTCTCCTATTATGTTTAATGGTAGTAAAAATGGTACAGGCTCCATTAAGCCTTTGAAGTACTTAAGTCCATTAAACTTAATTCCAGCGTAGTAAATCATAAAGAATGTTATCATTGCCCACGCTAATGTAGTATCTATATCTGTCGTTGGAGATCTAAATCCTAATAGTCCTATTAAGTTAGAACATGCAAAGAATAAAACTAAACTTCCTATGTAAGGTACCATATTAGGCATTTTCTTTACTGTATTTTCACCCATAGTATCCTTTACTAGCTTATCTAGAGTTCCTATTGCAAATTCTAAGAATATTTGGACTTTGCTTGTAGGTACTTTTTTAAGATTTCTTGTTAATAAGAAAGATATTAGTGCTAAAGCTGCAATTATTATCCAGCTCACTACTACAGTCTCACTTAATTTGAAATTCCCAAAAAACCAGACCCATTTAGCTTGACTCATCCCTATGCCTCCTTTCTTTTAACTTTTTCTATTATTAGTTTTTGTGCTAAAATAACAAATTTAGTTGATAGTAATCCTAGCGCAGTACCAACTATATTCAAATGAGGTGCTTTAGCAGATACAAATAAAACAACTGCCATTATCCCCATTCTAATCAAATATTGACTAGATGAATATATTTGAGCTCTTGTAGGTGGCTTTGCTATTGTTTTAGTTACACTTATAGCTAATAATCTAAGATTTAATATAGCTATTATTGTTCCAAATATCAATCCTAATACCATCGCCTTATTAAGGTTAAAAGTTATTGCTAACCCTAGTAAAATTAATAAATCATAGAATACAATTCCCTTTGTTAATTTTTTAATTTCATCTTGTAGCTTATTGTCCATAACTTCACTTCCTTTTTGTATATACAATTAAAGTCTTATATGCTCCCATAAATGCTCCACCTATACCTAATAACATAAACACTAATGTTAGTATTGGAGATGTATTTAATTTAGAATCTAAAAACTTTCCTATAAATGTGCATCCTAATATACATATCAATATCATAATCCCAATTTGATTTATTAATGAAAGCATATTAGCAATTTGCATGTATGTTTTTTTCTTATTCATCGAATAGTATATCCTTTCTAAAAGAATATAATTTAATAGATTTTTAACGTTAAAATGTAACTTATAAAAAAAATTTATTTAAGTATATCTTATTCTATCATATTTTTGTATATTTTAGAACTAATTTATAACATTTTAGATTCAATTTGAATTTTACTGAAGTTTTTCATTCAATGAAAAAATATTATTCATAAAAACACTTTAATTAAATTATAAAAAATACTATT
>NZ_CP048741.1:52473-61629 GCF_018336475.1 Romboutsia sp. 13368 | reverse complement strand
ATAAAAACACTTTAATTAAATTATAAAAAATACTATTTTTATATTATTTTTTTAAGTAGTATTATAGTTTTTCATTTATGTTTAATATCTATTGCATTTTCATTCTGTAAAGTAAACCATAAAATTCTACTTTTATAAATTTCAAATATTAATTTAAATAGTATCTATTATTTTTTTTAATATGAATAATAAAATAAAAAAAGGAATCTATATATTATATTCCTTAAATATAATTAGATTCCTTTTTTATTAATATTATTTAGTTCCGTATAATCTATCTCCAGCATCGCCTAATCCTGGTACTATATATCCATGGTCATTTAACTTTTCATCTATAGCAGCAACATATATATCTACATCTGGATGATATTTTTGAACTTCTGCTATACCTTCTGGAGCTGCAACTAAGTTAACTAATTTTATACAATTTGCTCCTCTTGATTTTAATACATCTATAGCTGCAACTGCTGAACCACCCGTTGCAAGCATAGGGTCAACTATTATCATTTCTCTTTCTTCTATGTCTTGAGGAAGTTTGCAGTAGTATTCTACTGGTTTTAATGTTTCTGGATCTCTGTATAATCCTACATGTCCAACCTTAGCAGCTGGAGTTAAACTTACTAAACCATCAACCATTCCTAATCCAGCTCTTAATATAGGTACTATACCTAATTTTTTACCAGCTATAACTTTAGATTTAGTTTTTGTTACAGGTGTCTCTATTTCTATTTCTTCTAACTGAACATTTCTTGTTATTTCATATCCCATTAACATACTTATTTCTGTTAAAAGTTCCCTAAAATCCTTTGATCCTGTGTTTTTGTCTCTCATTAATGTTAACTTATGTTGTATTAATGGATGATCTGTTACTATTACTTTACTCATTTCTTATTCCTCCTACTTATTATGTCTCGTTTCAATTTGCTTTATCATATCAACCCTTTTTGAGTGTCTATCACCTTCAAAATCTGTACTTATCCATGCTTCTACAATTTCTAAAGCTAATCCCCTTCCTAATACTCTTTCTCCTAAAGATAGCATATTAGCATCATTATGAGCTTTAGACATTTTTGCAGAAAAAACATCAGATACAACAGCACATCTTATCCCCGGAACCTTATTGGCAGCTAAAGATATCCCTATTCCTGTTCCACAGCACACTATTCCGTAGTCTACATCTTTGGATACAACTGCATTTGCAACTTTTTCTCCAAATATAGGATAATCAACTGACTCTAGAGAATTATCTGGTCCAAAGTCTACACATTCGATTCCTCTTTCTTTCAGATATTTAGCTATATCTGTTTTTAAATTATATCCTCCATGGTCACTAGCCAATCCTATTTTCATATGTACAATACCTCCAAATGTATATCTATTGTTTACATTATAAAATATATCTCGTAATATTATACATTATTTGTTATAAATTTTATATATAATTTTCTAAGCTTTTATAATTTTATATCCTGCCGATTTTAAAAGTCTATTCATTATAGCTTGACCTACTCCACTTGTTGAAAATTCCTCTGAATATACTATATCAATATTCATTTTATCCATTTGTCTTAAAGCATCAAATAAATTACTACCTACTTCTTCTAAGGTATTTCCTAATGAAACTACTGTTCCATTATAGCTATCTTTATTTTGTTCTAAGCACATTACTCCAGTTTTTAAACCTTTTTCATTATTTTCAACTACAAGAGAATTTATTTTTTTTATAGTATCTTCTCTATTTCCATATACTATATAAACATCAGCATCAGGAGAGTAATGAGTATACTTCATTCCTGGAGCTTTAGCTTTTTTATTATCTTCCTTTTTTTCTAGAGATGGATCAATTAAAACAGTTCCTATAATATCTTCTAATTCTTCCTTAGTTATACTTCCAGGCCTTAATATCATTGGAGTTTCTGTTGTAACATCTAGTACAGTAGACTCTAAACCAAAGTTGCAATCTCCACCTAAAACTATGCCACTTACTCTTCCCTTCATCTCTTCATAAACATGGTCTGCCTTAGTAGGAGAAGGTCTTCCAGAAATATTTGCAGATGGTGCTGCTATAGGAACACCTGCCTCTTTTATTATTTCTCTAGCTATTAAATGAGATGGCATTCTTACAGCTACTGTTTCTAGACCACCACTAGTTCTATATGGAACAATATCTTTTTTATTTAATATTACAGTTATTGGTCCTGGCCAGAATTTATCCATTATAATTTCAGCCTTCTCATTTATATTTTTAGCTAGATTGTACACTTCCTCTTTATTATATATATGTACTATTAGAGGATTATCACTAGGTCTTCCCTTTGCCTCATATATCTTTTTAACAGCATCTTCATCTAAAGCATTTGCACCTAATCCATATACAGTTTCTGTAGGAAATATTACAGTTTTTCCTTCAGCAAGTAATTTTGATTGTTTCTTTATTTCATTTTTATCTATATCATTTATGTCTATTTTACTTATGATAGTATTCATCTTTAGTATCCCTGCTTTCATCTCATTTTTAGATGTAATATACAATTATTGTGCCAACTAAAAAACCTATTATACAATATAAACTTCTTGATTTAGGAAATATTTCTTCTAATACAACATACATCATCGTACCTGCTGCTAATGCTAAAAATACTCCTATTAAAGAATGGAATATACTTCCGAAATAAGCACCTAAAAAACTTCCTAATCCCATTGGTAATCCTGCTATTATTGTAAATAAAATCACCTTAGATATTTTCATCTTACTTCCAACTAAACTTAATGCCATTGCTAATCCTTCAGGAATATTATGTATACCTATTACTATTGCAAGTGTCATGCCTAGTGTCTCTGTAGACATAAAGGATGATCCTATAGCTAGTCCTTCAGGCAAGTTATGTAGCAATATACTTATAAAAATAAGATATCCTGTTTTCATATCTTTAGATACATCTAATTTTGTTTTTAGAAACATAGTTAATAAAACACCTATGAAAGTAAATATTACTGTAGGTGCTACACCCATTTCATTCATAGATTCTTTCATTAAGTCAAATACAACTACAGCTAGCATTATTCCTCCAGATAGACCCATAAAAAAATCTAGATATCTGTCAACATTTCTTTTAAATAGTGCAGATATAACTCCACCAAGTCCTGTACCAATAACACCAGCAAGTAGCCCTATTAAAGTTATTCTAAGTATCATGTTATCCCCCCTTGTACTATATAACATTATATACAGTACAAGTTAATAACATTACCAAAGTATTACATCAATTTTATATATAATAATTTGCTCAAAAAAATCCCTAAATTAATAGGGATTTATATTGATGCCATCTTTTCAGTTTGATCTAMAGTANTTACATCAATTTTATATATAATAATTTGCTCAAAAAAATCCCTAAATTAATAGGGATTTATATTGATGCCATCTTTTCAGTTTGATCTACAGTAATTAGAGCATCTATCATTTCATCGATATCTCCGTCTATGAATGAATCTAACTTGTATAATGTTAAGTTTATTCTATGGTCACTTACTCTACCTTGTGGGAAGTTGTAAGTTCTTATTCTTTCAGATCTATCTCCTGTACCAACTTGACTCTTTCTTTCTGCAGCTATATCTTTATTTTGTTCAGCTATAGCTTTATCATTTAATCTAGCTACTAATATTTTTAGAGCTTGTTCTTTATTTTTTAACTGAGATTTACCATCTTGACAAGATACTACTTCTCCTGTTGGTATATGAGTTATTCTTACCGCAGAGTCAGTAGTGTTAACACTTTGCCCACCATTTCCTGAAGAACGGAATACGTCTATTCTTAAGTCATTTGGATTTATATTTACTTCTACTGTTTCAACTTCTGGTAAAACTGCAACTGTAGCTGTTGATGTATGGATTCTTCCTCCTGATTCAGTAGAAGGTATTCTTTGAACTCTATGAACTCCTGATTCATATTTAAGTCTTGAATATGCACCTTTACCTTTTATTAAGAATGATACTTCCTTGTATCCACCAACACCAGTATCACTTGCACTTAATAATTCCATTTTCCATCTTCTTCTCTCAGCATATCTAGAGTACATTCTAAATAAGTCCCCAGCAAATAGAGCTGCTTCATCTCCACCTGCTCCACCTCTTATCTCAACGATAACGTTCTTTTCATCGTTAGGGTCCTTAGGTAATAATAATATCTTAAGTTCTGCTTCTAATGGTTCTACCATATCTTCCATTTCTGATAATTCCATTTTAGCTAATTCTCTTAATTCTTCATCTGATTCTTCTTGTAGTATTTCTTTTGAATCAGCTATGCTTTGTAATACATTTGTATATTCTCTATACTTCATTACTATTGGTTCTAAATCAGCATGTTCCTTCATATATTTTTGCCATGATTTTTGATCATTTATTACTTCAGGATCACTTATTTTTTCTGTTAGCTCTTTATATTTATCTTCTAATACTTCTAACTTCTTTAGCATATTTTCACCTCTTTATTAGTCAATATCAATTCTTTGATTATATCACAGTTTAAAACCTATAACAACTCTATCAATACCTTGAATATCCTTCTTTGTGTATATTTTATCATATCCATGATACTTCATTATTTTAGACACATCTTCTGCTTGATCATGCCCAACCTCATATGCCAATATACCACCTTGATTTAAATATTCAACAGATTCCTCTGTTATTTGTCTATAAAAGTCTAGTCCATCTTCTCCACCTTCAAGAGCATTATATGGTTCATAATCTTTTACTTGTGTATGAAGAGTTTCTATATCCTTTCTTGGTATATACGGAGGATTAGATACTATTATATCAAATTTATCTACTCTATCTTTTATTCCACTAAATACATCTGATTTAATAAATTCAATTTTATCATCCACACCATTACTTACAGCATTTATTTTTCCTACTTCTAATGGTATATCAGATATATCAAGTGATATTACTTTTGAATTTTCTATATATTTAGCTAAACTTACAGTAATAGCACCTGAACCAGTTCCTATATCAACTATATTAATTTCTTCATTTTTATTTTTACAAAGTTCTATTATCTCTTCAACTAAAGTTTCTGTATCCGGTCTTGGGATTAGTACACCTTCCTTAACGAAAAAGTCAAGTCCCATGAATTCTCTATTTCCTACAATATAAGCAACAGGTCTTCCATTTATTCTATCATTTATATACCCTAAAAATTCATTATATTGTTCTTTAGTAAGTTCTTTATTCAAATTTAAATGTATGTAAATTCTATCTACATCTCCAAGTGCTTTTTGTAAAAATAATTCTACATCTAATCTCGGTGTATCACTTATTTTTTCTAGCTCTTGAGAGTATTTTATGATTATCTCTCTTATTGTCATATCTTCTCCTCTATTTTTCATTTATTACAGCTTTTAGTGCAGTTAATGCAACTTCTAATTGTTGATCATCTGGCTCTTTTGTAGTAATTTTTTGTAACATCATACCTGGATATGCGACAATTTTAGTAAGTTTATTATCATATTTCCCAAGAAATTTTATTATTTCATAAGATATTCCAGAAACTATTGGAATAAATAGTATTCTCATAGCAATTCTTATCAATGGATTTGGCCATCCAAAGAAAGAAAATAATATTATTGAAGTTGCCATTACTATAAATAAGAAGTTTGTTCCACATCTAGGATGAAGTGTTGTAAATTTTCTAGCATTTTCTACTGTTAATTCTAATCCACTTTCATAACAGTGTATAGATTTATGCTCTGCACCATGATATTCAAATACTCTTTTTATATCACTATTTTTAGATATTATCACTAGATAAGCAAATAAGATACTTATTCTAATTATTCCCTCTATTAAATTAAGTATTAACTTATTATCAATTATTTTTGAAAATATACCTCCTACAGTTGTTGGTATTACCATAAAAATTCCTACAGAAATCAATAAAGATAATAATAATGATATCCATATCATTGCATCATTAGCTTTATCCTTAAATATCTTTTTTACAAATCTATCAAAAGCATCTTCTTCCATATCTTCAGTGAAAAATTCAGATGAAAAATTTAAACTTTTTATTCCTTCTATCATAGTTTCTATTAATATAAACCCACCTCTTAGAAAAGGTATCTTATCTAATTTTTTTTCATTTATCCAACTTTTTATATTATTCTTTTTTAATACAATCTTTCCATTACTTTTTCTTACAGCAACAGCTCTTTTATCTTTAGATTGCATCATAACACCTTCTATAACAGCTTGACCTCCTACAGATACATTACTCATTTCCCCACCTCTTAAAATCAAAATTTAGTTTATACATATACTTTATTATAATACAAAAAATCCTTTTAAAGTAAAACTTTAAAAGGATATATTAACAAACTTATTTATCTTCATGAGGTACTACATGACACTTTCTACATCTAGCTTCATAGCTTTCTACGGCTCCAACTTGAATTATAGGGTCATTGTATCCTGCTGGTTGTCCATTTATTAATCTTTGAGATCTTGTAGCTGGTTGACCACAAACTGAACATATAGCTTGTATTTTGTCAACAAATTCAGATACTGCTAAAAGTCTTGGAGTTGGCCCAAAAGGTTCTCCCTTAAAGTCCATATCTAATCCAGCTGTAATAACTCTTATTCCTTGATTTGCTAAATCTATAGCTACATCAACTACATTGTCATCAAAAAATTGAACTTCATCTATACCAACTACTTGAGTTTTATCATCTATATAATCATAGATTTGATTAGAATTATCTATAGGTATAGCTTCTATACTATCTCCGCTATGAGAAACAACATCTTTTTTACTATATCTATTGTCTATTTGAGGCTTAAATACAACTATATTTTGTTTTGCTATTTTAGCTCTTTTTAATCTTCTTATTAGCTCTTCACTTTTACCACTATACATAGGACCTATTACAGTTTCTATATATCCGTGATTTACTGGTCTATACACGCCTATTACCCCCTATGATTAATTGTCATATTTTTATTATGATTATTACATATAAGTTCAGTAATTAAACAAAAGAAGAGTTGGTTTCCCAACTCCTCTTCTTATGAATATTAGTCCATTTTGAATCTCTTCTTGAACTTGTCTATTCTTCCACCAGCTTCTATATTCTTTTGCTTTCCAGTATAGAAAGGATGGCATTCAGAACATATTTCAACTTTTATTTCGTCCTTAACAGAACCAGCTTGGAATGTGTTTCCACAAGCACAACGTACTTCTATAGCTTCGTATTTTGGTTGTATATCTTTTTTCATTCTATTCACCTCTTTCGTTATTCTATAAATTAAATATATTAATTTTTCGTTTTGCAATATCAACTACACCATTATAGCATAAGTTTTTTATGCATTCAAGGAGTTTTTGCATTACTTAAAGAGCTTTTATTGATTTTATAAATTCATCATTATTTTTAGTTTTCTTTAGTAATTCAATAACCTTATCAGTAACCTCTAATACTGAATTATTACTCATTTCTCTTCTTAATCTCCATAAAGCTGTTTTTTCTTCTTCACTAAGTAATAAATCTTCTCTTCTTGTTCCTGATTTATATATATCAACAGCTGGGAATATTCTCTTTTCAGCTAACTTTCTGTCTAGATTTAATTCCATATTACCAGTACCCTTGAATTCTTCAAATATTACATCATCCATTCTTGATCCTGTTTCAACTAGTGCAGTTGCAAGTATAGTTAAAGAACCTCCTTGTCTTATATTTCTAGCTGCTCCAAAGAACTTCTTAGGACCATGTAAAGCCCCTGGATCTAAACCTCCTGATAAAGTTCTACCAGTCGGAGATATTGTTAAGTTGTAAGCTCTAGCAAGCCTTGTTATACTATCTAAAAGTATTACAACATCTTTACCATGTTCAACTAATCTTTGCGCTCTATTTAAAACCATTTCAGCAACTTTTACGTGATGGCTTGATACTTGGTCAAATGTAGAATATATAACATCTCCATTTATAGATTCTCTCATATCGGTAACCTCTTCAGGTCTTTCGTCTATAAGAAGAACTATTAATTCAACATCTGGATGATTCTTAGCTATACTATTAGCTACATTTTTAAGAAGACTAGTTTTACCAGCTTTAGGTGGTGCAACTATTAAACCTCTTTGACCTTTACCTATTGGAGATACTAAATCTATAAGTCTTGTAGCTATATCATTTTGACTTCTTTCTAATGTTAGTCTTTCTTCTGGATAAATAGGTGTTAATAGTTCAAACGCCCTTCTTTGTATTGCTGTTTCAGGATTTTCATCATTTATTTTTTGCACATATAAAAGTGCCCTAAATTTTTCACCTGTTTTAGGATGTCTAGTTATTCCCTTTACTTTATCCCCAGTTTTCATGTTAAATCTTCTTATTTGAGATGGAGATACATAAACATCTCCCTCAGTAGATAAATAATTTGAACCTCTTAAAAATCCAAATCCATCTGGTAATATTTCTAAAACTCCCATTACTTCATCATCTTTTGATGTATTAAATTCATCTACTATTTTAGATTCTTCTACAACCTTAGGTGTATAATACCCCTTATTATTTTTTGTATTTACGTATTCCGTATTCGATGATTTATTATCATTTTTTTGATATCTATTTTCTGTATTTCTATCCGTATTTCTCTTTTCATAAGGCTTTACATAGCCTCTATTTTCTACATTTTCATTTTTCTCTATCTTTTTTTCCGGCATTTTACTTACTTNTTGTTTCTTTACTATTTTCTTTTATATTTTCACTTATAAGTTCAATTAATTCATTTTTTTTATATTTACTTGTAGATTTTATACCTATTTCTTTAGCGATATCTCTAAGCTGAGGTAATGTTTTACTACCTAATTCATTTGGTGTTATTTGATCTAAATTCAAAAAAATCCTCCTCATCTATCATATAAATATGTATCTTTATCTTCTTTTTGGAAATCAAAGGTGTGAAAAAGAAAAGTTTAATTAATAATTAATTTTAATAATATCACCATTGATATGTACGGTCAATAAATAAACTTAAATATAAAACTTTATTATCTAATATATATCTTTTACGATTTATAAAAATTTTAAACCTTATATAAGATTTAATAAAGTTTAAAAATAATATACTTTATTAATATTAGATAAATCTAATATATTC
>NZ_CP048741.1:38722-52331 GCF_018336475.1 Romboutsia sp. 13368 | reverse complement strand
AATATACTTTATTAATATTAGATAAATCTAAATCTWATATRTTCTCTAAATTTATTTAAATATTTTTTAACTAATCAATATAGGAGCTAATTACATTTTAAATAGCCCCTATATTTTACTTTAATCAAAACTTACTCCATATTATATTTTTTCATTAATTCAACTAGTATATCATTCTTATCTAAACTATGAACAGCATCAACAAATCTTATCGTTCCTGTTTTTGCTCTCATAACTACAGACTGAGTTTTCGCTCTATTTCCACCAATATGCTTAACTCCACTTAATAAATCACCCTCTGTTATACCAGTTGCTGCAAAGAATAAGTTATCACCTTTTGCTAAATCATCTATATCTAATATCTTTTCTAATTGTTCATCTGTAAACCCTAATTCATAACATCTATTTAACTCTTGTTCACTTAATGGATATATCTGAGCTTGCATATCTCCGCCCATACATTTTATAGCAGTGGCTGTTATTACACCTTCAGGGCCTCCACCTATACCCATCATCATATCTATCCCTGTTTCATCAAAGCAAGTTGCTATAGCTGTAGCTACATCTCCGTCTCCAAACATTTGGATTCTTGTACCTAGCTTTCTAGCTGCTTCAACTATATAGTCGTGTCTTTCTCTATCTTGGACAGCTATAGTCATTTGTGTAGTTTTTTTACCTAATGCTTTAGATACAGCTATTATATTTTCTTCAGCTGTCTTATTTAAATCAATTGCTCCTTTAGCTTTAGGTCCTACAACTATTTTTTTCATATATGTATCAGGTGCATTTAATAAACTTCCTTTTGAACCTATTGCTATTACAGATATAACATTAGGAAGCCCTTTAGCTATTAAAGTTGTCCCATCTAAAGGATCAACTGCTATATCAACTTCCATACTATCACTAGAACATATACCTACCTTTTCACCTATATATAACATTGGTGCTTCGTCTAGTTCACCTTCACCTATAACTACTTCTCCACTTATATCTATAGACTCAAAGGCTCTCCTCATTGCCTCTACTGCTGCTCCATCAGCTCCATTTTTATCGCCTCTCCCCATAAATTTTGACGATACTAAAGCTGCAGCTTCAGTTACCCTAACAAGTTCTAGTGCTAAATTTCTATCCATAATAATCATCTCCTCCGTTAGCTTTATCAATGAAATTATATATCAAGTGTTGAATTTAGTAAATATTTATATAATTTTTCAATTAATTAGTATTTTATATTTAGAATTATTAAATATATTGTTATTAATAAGTTCACAAATTTATTTGTATATATTGTTCNNNATATATTGTTATTAATAAGTTCACAAATTTATTTGTATATATTGTTCCTATATATAAAAAATAAAAGGCTATCACCAATATCGGTGATAACCTTCTACCTTATAGCATTGATGCTACTACACTTAGTAAAGCTGTCATACTAGATACTACTAAAGCTAGTACTATGACAAGTGCTATCATTTTATTTCTTTTTTTCTGCTTTTGTTTTTTACTACTCATATCAACACTCCATTATTATATTTCAATTGATTCATTATCAAATTTATCGCATACATCTCTTAAGTATTTCATAAAATCATTTTGTAAATTTTCTCTTTTTAAAGCAAAGTCTACTGTAGCCTTTAAGAAACCAAGTTTATCACCTACATCATATCTTATACCTTCAAAATTATAAGCATACATAGCTTCTTTATTTGATAATAACCTTAATGCATCTGTAAGTTGAACTTCTCCATTTTTACCTGCTGGTAAATGTTCTAAAACATCAAATATTTCTGGTGTTATTATATATCTTCCTAGAATAGCTATATTTGATGGGGCTTTTCCAGGCTCTGGTTTTTCTACTAAATCTTTTACTTTATATACTCTATCCTCTATAAATTTTGATTTTATTATTCCATATTTATCTGTATCTTTTTCATCTACTGTTTGTACCCCTAATATCGTTGTTCTATATTCTTCATATGCATTAATAAGTTGTTTTAAACAAGGCACTTCACTATCAACGATATCATCTCCTAGCATTACAGCGAAAGGTTCATCTCCTATAAAGTGTCTTGCACAATATATAGCATCACCTAAACCTTTAGGTTCTTTTTGTCTTATATAATGTATATTTATCATATTGGATATATTTTGTACTATTTCTAATAACTCATCTTTCCCTTTTTGCTCTAATTCTAATTCTAATTCCACAGATTTATCAAAGTGATCTTCTATAGATTTTTTATTTCTTCCTGTTATTATAAGTATCTCTTCTATTCCAGAAGCAACCGCTTCTTCAATTATATATTGTAATGTTGGTTTATCAACTATAGGTAACATTTCCTTAGGTTGTGCTTTAGTTGCCGGTAAAAATCTAGTTCCTAATCCCGCTGCAGGTATTACCGCTTTTCTAACTTTTTTTTGCATTATTAAGCCCCCTCTTAGCTGTGTTCTATTGAAATATTGTACATATATCTTATGTAATGTAATTAATAAATAAAGTCCTAATACTAGGACCTTATTTATATTTTAGCATTAAGCATTTCCATTGTCATTTAATTATTTTAGTACTATATTTTCTAGCTCTTTAACTAAAGAATCAAATTTTTTAATCGTATCTTCTATTGGCTTAGTATTTGTTAAATCAACTCCTGTATCTTTTAAAACTTTTATAGGATAATCTGAACCTCCTTTTTTAAGGAATTTTATATAATTATCAGATCCATTTTTTAATATATCTTCAGCAAAACTTACACCTGCACTACATCCTGTAGCATACTTATATACATAAAAACTATTATAAAAATGCGGTATTCTTGACCAGCCTACTTTAGCTAACTGATCTAATTCATAATCTTTACCATAATATTTTACTAACAGTTGTCCCCAAATATCATCTAATACTAATGCATTTATATTTTTATTTTGTTCAACTAACTCATGTATATTTTTTTCAAACTCTGCATACATAGTCTGAATATATAATGTATCCTTTATTAAATCTAAATACTGAGTTATATAATATGCCTTTTGTTCATCATTTTCTGCATTTTTTATTAACATCTCATATAATAATGCTTCATTAGTAGTAGATGCTACCTCATGAGTAAATATAGATGGATTTGAATTAAAATAGCTTTGATTTTTTGAACTCATATATTCATATACAGCATGACCTAATTCATGAGCCATCGTAGATACTGACCCTAAAGAATTATTATAGTTAAGTAATACATAGGGATGATTCTCATACAGAGATAAACAATATGCACCACTAACTTTATTATCATTAGAAAATACATCTATCCACTTTTCATTAAATGCTTTATATAAAACATCACCGTATTCTTTTCCTAATGGAGATAGAGCTGCATAAACAATACCTTGACCCTTATCATATGTTAAATTTGAATCTACTGTTTCTACTAAAGGTGTAAACATATCATAATAATATACTTTATCTAAATTTAATACTTTTTTTCTTAAACTTATATATTTATGAAGACTTCCAACATTATTATTTACAGTCTCTATTAATTTATTATAGACACTTTCATCTATATCATCACCTTTTAAATACATATCTAATGATGATTTATATCCTCTTTCAGATGAATAAAATACATTCTTTTTAACTTGTCCTATAAGCAACCCAGATAGTGTATTTATATTATCGTTATATGCTATAAATTCATTTTGATATGCAGTTTTTCTCTCATTCCTATCTGAACTTTCTAGTGCACTTTTATACTCCGCCGGGTTAAGGTTTGTTTTTTTATCCATATTCTTAAATAAATCATATACTTGACCCGGAAGTGATGATATATATGATGTATTAGTAAGTAAATGTTCTGATTTTTCGTCTAAATAATAATCCTTAGACCTTCTAATTTCTTTTAAGTACATACCATATTTTTTATTTATTTTTTTATCTTCTATAAATTTATTATAATCTTTATCGGATAATTTAAGTAATTCTAACTCTAAATCTGAACATATATTAGAATATTCTCTATATACTGTATTTATATTTTCTTTCATATTAATATATTTATATGAACTTTTATTAATATCTTGATTTAGCTTTACATAGCAATAAAGTTTATCTATTCTTATATCTAATTTTTCTTTTATATCTAATGCAAAAGATAAGTGAGTTTTTGATTTAGTTATTTTTCCAACGTAGTTTTTTAATTCTTTCATATCTTCATTAAATTTTTTTAATTCTTTATTCCACTCATCTTCATTCTTATATAAACTTTCTAAATTCCAACTAGTTTTACTATAATCAATTTTTGATGAACTCTCGGTATTATCATTTTTTGTATCTTCTTTTTCTTCATTCTTAGCCATAGTTTCAATTACTTCTTCATTTTTATATTTATCATTATGGTTTTGTATGAAAAATGATATAAATAAAATAAATATACACAAGGGTATAATTGCTTTAAATAATTTTTTATCCATAAAAAAAGCCATCCTTTCAATAGAATATACTTATTTATTAGGATGGCTTTTTTATATAATAATATTCAAAGTTTTACCATCGTTATACTAGGTTACTCTATTTTTATCCACATAGTTATTAACATATTCACATGTATCTTATTTACAAAAATCTAGTTTTTTCAATATATTTGTCGTTAATTATTTTTTAGTTTCTTCGCAATAATTTAATATTATCAACAATAATTATAGTTTTATCAACAATTTTAAGTATATATTTAGTACATTTTGTTGATAAGTAAAATTAAATATATTATCTGTTTATTTTATAAATTTCTACTTTTTTGTAAGACCCTGTCGAACTTTGGAATTCCAATATTTATACTAGTTTTAAGTTATCAAAATAGTTATCCACATTTTGTTGATAAGTTATACACATATTGTTGATAACGTTTATTTAATTGCTACATATCTTCGTAACTAATACTGTCATATCATCTTCAACAGAGCCTTCTTGTATTTCAAGAGCTCTATCTAGTATTAAATTAGCAATTTCTTTAGGATTTGTAGTTTTTATTTGTTTTAAGAAGTATATAAGCCAGTTATCACCTAAATTCTTATTCTTCCCTGCATCAAGTATTCCATCAGATACCATAACTATGTAATCTCCATATTTAACCTTAGTTGTTTTTCTATCTAGTTTTATATCTGAAAGTATTCCTACTGGAAGTGATGATGATGATATTAAATCTATATCTTCTTCATTTCTTTTTATGTACGTAGAGCATGCCCCCATCTTTATAGTTTCTAATATTCCTCTTTTTAAATCTATTATTCCTAAATCTAATGTAGAGAACATTTCTTCATCTGAAGATTTAAGAAGTAACATGTTATTTATAGTATTTATAACTATTTCATCATCTATTTTTGCATCCATCATTTTTTCTAAAATATCTATAGTAATATAAGACTCTTCATAAGCTTTCTTACCTTTACCCATTCCATCACTTATTGCTACCATATACTTACCATCATTTATATCCATATATGTATAATTATCACCACATAAAATATGACCATCTCTAGACATTCCTGCCACTTCTGTTATAGCTTTATATTTTTGAGCTTTAGTAAAGCTTATTTTACATTTTCCTCCCAATGAATGACATCCTATTTTTTGTGCTGTTATGTTTTCTTCAACTATATCTGAAACAACTTGTATTAATCTATTTTCACACATACAACCATCACTACATGTATCTTTATCTATCGTTATATCAAAATCATCTAAACCTTTACTTATATAACTAACTTTATTAACATGAATTCCTGATCTTTGTAGTTGATCATAAATATTTTTTTCTTTTTCTAAATCTACAACAATATTTCCTTCTAAATCTTTTGATAATGATTCTATCGATTTTGATATACTTTTTATTTGGTTTCCAATTAACTTCCTACTTTCTGAAAATCTTAAGCTCCAGTTATAATCTACTAAGAATAATTTATAATAATAGTTTGCTACTTTAACTATTTCTTCAGGTTTTAGACATTCTTTCTTAAACTCTTTACTAATACAATCAAGGGTTACTTGTCCACTTTCTTCTAAATCCTCTAATATTTCTCCCATCAATGTATATGTATGAGTAAAGTTTAAATCCCAACATCTCCTTCTCATGCTACAATTTCTACATTCATCATTATGTATCATATCTATAATATTAGCTATATCTCTTGTGTCAATAACTTTATCTTTTTCTCTAATCTTATCAAATATATCAGCAAGTTCATCATAAGCCTTATACATATTTACTAATTTAGAATTAGTCATATCCTTACTTCTTTTTATATAATCATAAACTACATCATTTGATTCTACATTTAACTTTATAATTTTTTCTAAATTTTTAAAAATATTATTTGGTAATAAAACTACTATTAAACTTGCTATTAATATGTCTCTTATTTGATTAATATTAGATTCAAGCCCTGATGTATAACCATATACCATAATCCAACTTAATATATATCCTAATATAGAAAAATACTTTCCAAGTTTATTTAAAGTTCCTCCGACTAATCCTGCAACAGAGTATATTCCCATATAAATTGCAGAAGATATATTATTAATTAAAAAAGCTATCCCTACAACTACTCCTGAACTAGCACCCATAGTAGCCCCACCTACTATACATGTAGTTAAAATTAATACTGTTGCTAAAACAGTTTGTATAGATATACCTAAAATTTCTATATTACCTATTCCCATTATGCTAAATATAACTATAAAACTTAATGCTATAGACTCTTCCACATTTACAGAAATACGATTATTTATATTTGTCATAAGGTTTATCCCAAATAAAAATATATAAATAGAAATAAATGTAATAATTGCTTCCATAGAGCATAATAATATATCATATAAATACTTATCAGATAGTATAACTTGTCCTACTGATATTGGAAAAACTATAAATGCTCCGATAAATGAAATTTTCAAATATGAGTTATTATTTTTTATCTTATTGCTTATAATCATAAATATCACTAAGCAAACAATATATTTTACTATATAAGCTATTGAATTCCCTGATAGTATAATTCCTGCTAGCGTTGATATAAACAAAGGTATTCTATATCTCTCTAATTTACTCATACCTAAGAAAAATGCTATTCCCAAAGGAGCTATAGAACCTATTAAAATAGACCTGCTTAAGAAAAAACTCATTAAGCTGAATATTATTAAACTAGGATTAATATACTTTAATAAATTTACATTTATATTTTTTGAATTAAGTTTATTACTTGGTATACTTATTGAACTTTTATCCATAAAAAAATCCCCCCTCTTTTGTTTCTTATAAATAAATTGTAACAAAGAGAGTAGGATTTATTTTGTCATAATAAGTTTTAATAATTTTAAAATATTAAGACATATTTTTTATATTTTGACACATTAAGCCTTCCAAATTATCGTATTCACTTACTGTTATCTCATCTATTTCTATATTTTTCATTATAGTATATAATATTTCTACACCAGCAGTTATTATATCCGCTCTTTTTGGTTGTAGCCCTTTTAAAGATTTTTTATCACTTAATGTCATCTTTTTTAAATTTTGTAGAATTAATTCTATTTCATTTAAAGAAATTTTACTATTATGTATCTTTTCCATAGAATATACTTCTAAAGCTTGATTCATTGCAGAAAGAGAAGTTATAGTCCCACCTATACCCACAATTTTTTTAACTTTATGATTTTTTACACACTCTAGAGTATTTTTTACCTCATCATATATAAAGTTACTCATATCCTTAAATTCATCTTCATTTATAGGATCTTGATTTAAAAATTTTTCAGTCATTCTAAGAGCACCAACATTTTCACTTTTAGAAAATCTTATTCCATCTTCATTTCCTATAATAAATTCTGTAGAACCTCCACCTATATCTACTACAAGTATATCTTCTACTTCATCTAAACCTTCTAATACTCCCATAAAACCTAAATGAGACTCTTTTTCTCCACTTATTATCTCTACATCTATATCAGTTTTTTCTTTAGCTAGTTTTATAAATACATCTTTATTTTTACTATCTCTAAGTGCTGAAGTTCCCATACAATATACTGTTTTACATCCTTTTTCTTTGCATATACGAGAAAACTCTACTAATGCATCTATATTTCTTTCTATAGCATCTTCACTTATATAACCTTGCTCATCAACACCTTGTCCTATCCTAGTTGTATTTACATACTTTTTTCTATTAACTAAATTTCCATCTATATAATCTGCTATCAAAAGTCTCATTGAATTAGTTCCAATATCTATAGTTCCAATCCTCATAAATTTATCTCCTTTTCAAATTATTCATATTAATTTATTATATCAGAATTAGCTTTACTTAAATCTCAACATTTGGCAAATAATTAATCTCTCTAACTATATATTTTAATCATTACTWATTAATCTCTCTAACTATATATTTTAATCATTACTTATAATACTATGTTATTTAAAATTTATTATATTTTAAAAAGAAGGTAAATTAATTACCTTCTTTCCCTATATCAATATAAATTATTTCATTAGGCTTAACCATATTAAGACGATTTCTAGCTATTGTTTCTAAATCTTCTTCTGTATTGCCATTTTCTATTTTTTTCAATTTTTCTATTTCTTTTTTTGTAGTACTTATTTGTTCATTTAGTGATGAAATTTCTGATTTATATTCATTTAATTTGGTAATTTGAAATACAAATCCACTTATTACTGTATAAATAACAAATATAATAAAAAGTGATACTAATATGAATTGAGCTGAAAATTTTTTTCTTATGTTCATATAATCCACACCTTACCTATGATTTTTCTTAACCTTTAATTTAATTCTATTTTTTCTTTTTATAACCTTCTTGGTAAATGAAAATAAATTAGGTATAAAAAATAGAACATCTAGAATAAAGTGCAGTATGTAAACAAACATATAATAAAAACTCTCAGAAATAAGTGCTATGTAAGTTGCAGTTTTCTTTATTAAAAATACTATAGTTCCAATTATTGTATTAAGTATCTTTAAAATAAATTTACTTATTGTATTGTAGTACAGTATAAAACCTATAAATAAAGCCACAAAATGATAATATCTTAAATCAAAAGATTCTATAGCATTTATTGTTATAAATATAATTATAGTAGATAGAGCCCAAAATATTATACTGAAAACTATAGAGAAATACTTTAATATTTTAAAATTAGATTTTAAGCTCCTATTTATATCAAACAATAAACCTATAATTAAGCCACCATATATAGTGGCATAAAATGAGCTTACATCTTCTGTGAACGGAATCATTTATTTAAATATCCTTTTTATAAAACTCTCTTGTGGCTTTCTTTCCTTAGAATATACTATAGAATTTATGGTACCTTCTATGCTTATAACACTTTCATCTATGCTTAGCTTTCCCATATCTAGATTTTCACCCTCTATTACCATTTCACCAGCAGATGTTCTAAGCTCTACTTTTTTATCATTAAAAGAATAGATATGTTCTATACCTGAAATAGTCAAGCTAGCTCTATCTTTTAACGTTATGCTATGTTCCATATTATCCCCCCAGCAAAAATATTTTCATACTAATATAAATATACTTAAGGGGTGTTAAATTTATTCTACTATCTCATACATTTCTTTTGCATCATTTTTTAAAACATGCTCTCTTATTTCATTTATTTTGAACTTCATCTTTTTCTCTCCAAATTGGATCTCTAGTAAATCTCCAATATTAACTTCCGATGAAGATTTTGCTACTTTTCCGTTTATAGTAACTATCCCCTTATCACAAGCCTCTTTCGCAACTGTTCTTCTTTTTATTATTCTCGATACCTTTAAAAACTTATCTAATCTCATGTATACTCCTCCTTCTATACAGAAAAAGTGTGGTACATATCCCCACACTTAATCATTATAATTATCCGTTTATTATATCTTTTAACCCTTTTCCAGCTTTGAATACTGGAGCTTTAGAAGCTGGTATTTCTATAACTTCTTCAGGATTTCTAGGGTTTCTTCCTTGTCTAGCAGCTCTTTCTCTAGTTTCGAATGTTCCAAATCCAACTAATTGAACTTTATCTCCTGCTACTAATGCTTCTTCAACAGATTTCATGAATGCATTTAATGCAGCCTCTGCTTCCTTCTTAGTTAATTCACTTTTTTCTGCCATCTTTGATACTAATTCTGCTTTATTCACGACGGTTAACCTCCTAAAATATTTATAATATAGAACTATAATTTTATAACTATAAATTATAGATTTTTGACATTTTTTCTTTTATTTTAATTGTTTGCTTTAGATTTTTGCCAAAGTTCTTCCATTTGTTCAAGCGTTAAATCTGCTAATTTTTTATGTACTTTAGATGCACTTTCTTCCATAAATTCAAATCTATTTATGAATTTTTGGTTTGTAAGATTTAATGCCTCCTCTGAATCTATATGTAAAAATCTAGCTAAATTTACTATTGAGAATAATAAATCCCCTAGTTCTTCCTTTATGTATTTTATATTTCCTTGTTTACATTCGTCAAGTAATTCTTTATATTCTTCCTTAATTTTTTCAAATACGTCATTTATATCATCCCAATCAAATCCTATAAGTGCTGCTTTATGTTGAATTTTTTCGGCTTTTATAAGCGCTGGTAAATGACTTGGTATTCTCTTTAGACCAGCAGTTATGCTAGTTTCACCTTTTTCATCTCTTTTTAGTTCTTCCCATGTCTTTTCAAATTCTTCCATATTTAAATCTATATCATTAAAAACATGTGGATGTCTATGTATAAGTTTTGTACAAATTCCATTTACTACTTCTTTTAGGTCAAAATATCCTTCTTCTTTACCTATTTGACTATGGAATACAACTTGTAAAAGTATATCACCAAGCTCTTCTATTATTTCATCTATATCATCATTATCTATAGCTTGACAAAGCTCATATGACTCTTCTATTATATATTTCTTTAAAGATTTATGTGTTTGTTTTTTATCCCAATCACATCCATTTTTTCCTCTTAAAGTACTCATTATAATTTCTAAGTCATTCACTGTATTATACATCTTTTTAGAACTTTTCGGTATATATAAACTAGTTAAATAGTTAAATAGATTTTCACTTCTATCAAGTTCATGTAGAGGTACATATTTCTTACTCTCTAAATTCTTAACACCTGCACCATTTACTATACATACTTCTTGATCATAGTCATAATATTCCATAAGCTTTAGCTTAATATTTGATGCTATAAAATGATCATATATTTGAGTTATAATCATACTTGTATTAGTATCTATATATGAATTTTCTATTTCAAATGCATCTATTAATTTAAATCCGTCAGCTGGGTCTACTGCTAAATAGTTAAACATAGCATCTACAAAACTCATAGAAGCTATAGTTTCAACTTCTATATTATTTTCTTTAGCCATAGATTCTATTATACCAACTGTCTTTTCTGCAACTCTTGGATGACCTGGAACTGCATAAACTAAATCGCCTTCTTTAGCTAAATCTATGATATGTTTAGAAATTTTATAGTATACATCTTCAAAATTTTCTTCACTATCATAAAAACAATCTAGAGAAGTGTATTCTATTGTTTCTTTAAGCTTATTTACAATTGGGTGTTTTTCTGTTCTTAAATATATTCTATTATTCGAATGTAGAGCATCTAATGCACCTTGGCTTATTAGAGAATATTCTCCTGGACCAAGACCTACAATACTTATCTTAGACATATTCTCACTCCTCTTTTGTATTTATTATTAAAATTTTTCATAACATCTATTTTTACAATTTACTATTTATAAGTATTTCCTTTATTTGTATATATATTCTATTTATTATCTCATAAGGTTTAATTTTCTAAGAATTTTATATAATTTATCCCCCTTTGGCATAGTAAGTAATTCTTCTTTTTTAATTCCACCTATACCAACTAAAACTACTCCGTATACAACTCCACCTATTACTATAGCTATTAATGTTGCTAGTTTTCCACCAACTAGTCCTGCTATAAATCCATAGCTTAATTTAACTGCTATAAACATAGTTATAACCGTTATTAATGGTTTTATAACAAATTCTTTTATTGGGAATTTTACTCCCATAGCTTTCTTTATGCAAACTAATTCTATTAAAACCGCTATAAGATATGCTGATACTGTACCTATAGCTGAACCTAATACATTTATTGATGGAATTGCTGTTAAAGTATAACTTATAACTATCTTAAATAACATACCTACAACTAACGCTATAACTGGTATCATAGGTTTTCCCATACCTTGAAGTATACCGTTCATTGTTTGTATTAATCCTAAGAACACTACACATGGAGTAAGGAATAATAATATTGTTCCTACTGTTGTTGGTTCATTTGGATATAATAATTGCATTATAGGTGTTGCAAGAGATGCCATACCAAATGCAGCTGGTAATACTATAAGTAATGTTACCTTTACAGCACTCTTTGTGTCTTTTCTAGCTTTTCCTTTATTACCTAAAGCAAAAGATTCAGATATTGCTGGAACTAAACTCATACTCATAGCTACTGTTATAACAGATGGTAAGTTTATTATAGACATTGCCATACCTGTTAGCTGACCAAACATCTCTAATGCTTGAGTATGTGTAAATTGTGCAACCATAAGTCTATTTATAACTATTACGTTATCTATCATATTAACTAATGGCATTACAGATGCACCTATTGTTATAGGAATAGCAACAACTAAAAGTTTTTTAAGTATAGTCATAACACTTTCATCTTTAAAATGTTGACTGTTTTTGATATTAATTTTACGTTGTTTGCTACCTCTTAAATACGCAAATATTAAATATAATATTGAAGCTACTGCACCTATAGTGGCACCCATAATAGCTCCTGCTGCTCCCATTTCTGGACCTGACTGTTGCATTAAGAAGTATGCAAGCCCTATTCCTAAAATAACTCTAAAGAATTGCTCTGCTATTTGAGATATAGCAATCTTATTCATATCTCGATTTCCCTGGAAGTATCCTCTATATGAAGACATAAGTGGAACAAATATAAGGGCTGGTGCTATTGCTAACATCGCATTTTTTGCTCCTGGGTTACCCATTAAATTTACTATGTAATCTGCACCAAAGAAGAACACTAAGAATGCGATTAAACCTGTCATAAATAAAACAGTGTAAGATACTTTAAATATTTTATTTGATCCTTTGTAATCTCCTATAGCATTTTTTTCTGAAACTAACTTAGCAAGTGCAGTTGGAAAACCTGCTGTAGCTAATGTAAGAAACAGAGTATACACAGGATATGCAGCTTGATAATAAGCCATACCTTCAGCACCTATAAGGTTACCTAATGGTATTCTGAAAAATGCACCCATTACTTTAACTAAAATACCCGCCATACCAAGTATAAAGGCTCCTTTTAAAAATGAATCTTTTGTTTTAGCACTACTCATAACTTTCCCTCCAAATTATTTATATAACAAACTTTAATATATCATATATTCAATTGTACATTCAACATATTACCAAAATTACTAAATATTAAAATTAAGTTTATTGTAAAATAAAAAAACCCTATTAAGGGTTTTTTCATTATTGAACTTG
>NZ_CP048741.1:32126-38702 GCF_018336475.1 Romboutsia sp. 13368 | reverse complement strand
TTCAATTGTACATTCAACATATTACCAAAATTACTAGATATTAAAATTAAGTTTATTGTAAAATAAAAAAACCCTATTAAGGGTTTTTTCATTATTGAACTTGTTTTCCTAAGAAGTTTGATGCTATTTTAAGTATTTTTTCATCAACTTCAGAAAGTAGTTCTGTACCTTTAGAAACGACTGTTATAGAGCCTATACAATCACCTGATGAACTTACTATTGGCATAATTATTTGGTGTGTATATTCCATAGGGTCATCTTTACATAGAGAAACTAACTTACTATCTTTAAATGACTTTGTTTCTCTATTTTCTATCATCTGCTCTAAATCATTACTTATACTTTTTTCTTTATATTCTTTTTTAGGAAGTTTAGATACAGCTATTATAGAATCTAAATCTGTAACTATTACTCCACATCCTAATGTTTCACCTAGAGTTTCTGCATATTCTTGAGAAAATTCATTTAATTCACCTATAGGTGAATATTTTTTTAAGATTACCTCTCCATCTTTAGCTGTAAATATTTCTAAAGGATCTCCTTCTCTTATACGTAAAGTTTTTCTTATTTCTTTAGGAATAACAACTCTTCCAAGGTCATCTATTCTTCTAACTATTCCAGTTGCTCTCATTCTAATTATCCCTCCAGTTAGTAACTTTACGCTTATTTTTACCAACCATAAGAAAAATATGCAAAAAAAGCTATGTATTACTATACATAGCTTTTTTAATTAAAAATTAACTTTTTTTAATACATCTTCATTTTTTTCTACTTTGGCTTTTTTTGCTATTTCTTCTATATTAGCTATATACTTATCTTCTATTAAAGTATTTTTTATCTCATCTTTAACATCTTCAAATGGAAGTTGCTCATCTATCTTATCATACACCTTTATTATATGATACCCAAATTGAGACTCTACTATATCAGATATTTCTCCTACTTTTAAGCTAAATGCTGCATTTTCAAATGGCTCAACCATTTGTCCTTTAGTAAAGTATCCTAAATCTCCACCATTAGCTGCTGAACCTGTATCATCAGAGTACTCTTTTGCAAGTTCTGAGAATTCCTCGCCACTTTTTGCTTTTTTAAGAACTTCTTCAGCTTTCTTTTTAGCTTCTTTTTTCTTAGCTTCTGATAATTCTTTACCATTTTCATCTACTGTAGATATAAGTATATGAGATGCTTTTACTTCATCTTTATAATAGTCTTTTTTATGTTCCTCATAATACTTTTTCATTTCTTCATCTGATATTTTAACATTTTTTTCAAAGTTTTCTTTATAATTTTGTATTGTTAAATCTTGTTCTTGTTGTTGTCTAAGATATGTATCATCTATACCTTTTTCTTCTAATTTCTTTTTATAATCTTCATCTGCATCTATATTTTTCTTTAATTCTTCAAAGGCCTTATCAACTTCTTCTTTAGAAGGAGTTAATCCATCTTTTTTAGCTTGCTCAATAACTGCTTCTATATCTATCATTTGATCAAGCATTATTTCTTTGAATTTATCTTTATATTTCACTCCATCTTCAACTTCTGTATCCCATATCGTAGTTCCATACATAGCTTCTAGAGATTCTTTATACAACTCTAGTGTTGATTTATATTGCTTTACTGTTATATTATTTCCATTTACTGTTGCTACTACTTCGCTATCACTTGATTTACTACTACATCCTACTGCTGATATGCATAGTAAAGAAGATAAAGCTAATGCCATAATTCTTTTCAAATTAAACACCCTTTCTAATTATTGATTTGATTTTAAATTACACATATTCTCTAGTAATTCTTCTAATTCATTAACTATATTATAACCTATTTTTTCCTTTGTTTTGTATCTAGTTAAAGGATTTAGTAATATTTCATCTTTAATTTGTCTTACTTTTTCTATTTTTAACTTTTTACATAAAGTTTTAATGTAAGCTATTTTTAATAATGTTTCTACAGCTTTAGGTATATCTGAGAATCTATCTTCTAATTCTTCTTGAATTTCATACATATCCTCTTTACTTTCTATAGATGCTATTTTTTTATACATTTCTATCTTAATTAATTCATCACTAATATAGTTATCTGGTATATAGGCATTTACACTTAAATCTATTTCAACATCTACTTCTTCAGTAATATCTTCACCCTTAACTTTTTTAATTGCTTCATTTAACATTTTTACATATAAGTCGTATCCTATTACAGACATATGACCATGTTGTTGTGAACCTAATATATTTCCAGCACCTCTTATTTCAAGGTCTCTCATTGCTATCTTAAATCCTGAACCAAACTCAGTAAATTCTCTTATAGCCTTTAATCTCTTCTCTGCAATTTCACTAAGTGCCTTGTCCTTTTCGTACATTAAATATGCATAACCTTGTCTAGTACTTCTTCCAACCCTTCCTCTTAATTGGTAAAGTTGAGCAAGACCCATCTTATCTGCATCATAAACTATCATAGTATTAGCATTTGATATATCCATACCTGTTTCTATAATTGTTGTACAGACTAGAACATTAAATTCTTTATTTAAGAACCCTAATATTATATTTTCAAGGTCTTTAGAAGTCATCCTACCATGAGCAATAGCAACCTTTGCATCTGGTACTAATCTTTGAACCATACTAGCCATTTCTTCAATTCGCTCAACTCTATTATATACAAAGAATACCTGTCCACCTCTAGCTATTTCTCTTTCTATTTCATCTTGAATTATACTTTCTTTAGCTTCTGTAACATAAGTTATTACAGGATGTCTTTCTTGCGGCGGCTCCTCTATAACACTCATATCTCTTATTCCACTTAAAGACATATGAAGAGTTCTTGGTATAGGAGTTGCAGATAAAGTAAGTACATCTACAGTAGATTTAATTTTCTTTAAAGATTCTTTATGCTTTACTCCAAATCTTTGCTCTTCGTCTATTACAACTAAACCTAAATTAGGCATATTTATATCTTTAGATATTATCCTATGAGTTCCTATTAAAACATCTACTAATCCTTTTTTAGCATCTTCTATTACTTGTTTTTGTTGCTTAGGAGTTTTAAATCTACTTAAAACCTCTACTCTTATTGGATATCCTTCAAATCTTTCCTTAAATGTATTGTAATGTTGTTGAGCTAGTATAGTCGTTGGAACTAGTACTGCTACTTGTTTTTGGTCCATACAAGCTTTAAATACTGCTCTTATAGCAACCTCTGTTTTACCATATCCAACATCTCCACATACAAGTCTATCCATTACTTTATCTGATTCCATGTCTTTTTTAGTTTCTTCTATAGCCTTTAATTGGTCATCAGTTTCTTGATGTGGGAATAATGATTCAAACTCACCTTGCCATGGAGTATCTTTAGAGAATCTATATCCTTTTATTTTTTCACGTTTAGCGTAAAGCTCTATAAGGTCTTTGGTCATATCTTCTATTTCTCTTTTAACCTTAGCTTTAGCCCTTGTCCATTCGTTAGTTCCAAGTTTATTTAACTTAACCTTATCTTCTTCAACACCTATATATTTTTGTACCTTATCCATTTGATCTATTGGTACATACAGGTTATCTCCACCTTGGTAAACTAACTTCATATAGTCTTTCTTTATGTTATTTACAGTTATTTGTTCAATTCCTGTGTATCTACCAACACCACTATTTTCATGAACAACATAATCACCTATATTTAAATCTAAGAAGGATTCTATCTTTTTGCCTTTTTTATTTTTCTTAGATTTAGAAGTTGAAGTTCTCTTATGAACCCCTATCATTTCATTATCTGTAATTACTACAAACTTTATAGATTTATACTCAAATCCACTAGTTATACGAGCTGGTATAATAACTATCTGAGATGATTTTATTTCTATATCTCTATCTTGAGATATAATACATTCTAAGCCTAAATCTAATAAGTCATTATGTAATTTTTTTGCTCTATCATATGTGTTAGTAGCAAGTATTATTTTATAGCCATTGTATTTTAATCTATTTAATTCTTCTACTAAAACATCCACTTTAGCATTAAAAGTTGGAACTTCTCTAGAATCAAAATTAACTATAGATTTTACATTCAAATCATTTATTGGCTTTGGTAAAAGTGTATTTAATACTAATCTTCTACCTTCTGATAAGATTTCTAAATCACTATATGTGTATATTAATTTACCTTGATCTTTTATAGCCAAACCTCTCTCAAGATTTAACTTATAGTTTTCTTTAAATTCATTTAAATAGTTTTCGCATCTTTCTTTAGTTCTACTTATATCATTAAAGAATACTATAGCGTTTTCTTGTAAGTATGTAAAAATACTCTTATTTTCCTCAGGGTATAAATAATCAATATAATTTTCTATACCTTCAAAATAAGTCTTACTACTTATATTATCTATATTTAAAAACACATCATCGTTAGTATATTTACTTGTATCTTTTTTTATTTTATCTACAGCATTTTCAACATCTTTAGGATATATAAATTCTCTTGATGGAGTTATTGAAAATTCTTTTATTTTCTTAATAGATTTTTGTGAGAATATATCAAAAGTTCGTATAGAATCGATTTCATCATCAAATAATTCCATACGAATAGGATTGTTATACTCTAGTGAGAATATATCAACTATTCCACCTCTTATACTAAACTGTCCAAATCCCTCTACCTTTGAAACTCTTTCATACCCTAAATTTACTAAAGTTTCGCTAAGACCTTCTAAGTTTAAAGTATCACCTATTTCATAAGTATAAATATTTTCTAAAAGTACTTCTTTAGGTATATATTTTCTCATAACAGCTTCAATAGATGTTACTAAGATTATATTATCTCCTTTAGCTAACTTTAATAGTACCTTTAATTTTTTTGCCTCTTCACTTCTATCCTTTGCATCCAAATGGTAAAATAAAATATCTTGAGAACCAAGATACTCTACATTATCTTTCATATAAAAACTTAAATCATCATAAACCTTTTTAGCTTCTAAATCACTATTTGTTATAAAAATAGTTTGTCTATTTAAATCTCTATACATAGAATAAGCTATATGTGGTTTTTGAACTGCTAAAAGGCCATTAATTAATAATGAGCCTTTTTTATTATTTATGCAGTTGATTATATCTTTATATTCTTTTGAATTTTGCAAAGGGTATACAAATATGTCATTCATATTAAATTCCCCTCTCACTATCCGTTGTATTTATTCATAGCCATATCTATATTTTCTTTAATCATAGATTCTACTGCTTTATAAGCCTTTTCAAGACCTATTTCTAAGTCAGCTGATTCTTCTTTTCTAAATCTAGAAAGTACGAAATCCGCTAAATCTTGACCTTTCATAGGCTTTGATACTCCAACTCTTATTCTTGGGAAATCTCCAGAACCTAAACATTTTACAATAGATCTCATCCCATTATGAGTTCCTGCACTTCCCTTTTTTCTTATTCTTAATTTTCCAACATCTAAATCTATATCATCATATATTACTATTATATTGTCCAAATCAACCTTATAGTAATTATATATATCTATTAATGTTTCTCCACTTAAATTCATATAAGTTTGTGGCTTAACTAAAAGAACTTTCTCAGAACCTATTCTTCCTTCACCTATTAATGCCTTATGTTTTATTTTCGTCACAGATATTCCATTTTCCTTTGCTAAAATATCTATAACATTAAATCCTACGTTATGTCTTGTGTTCTCATATTGTTTTCCAGGATTACCTAGACCTACTACTACGTACATAGTGTTCCTCCTTAATTACTTATTATGTCAAACCAAAAGTTGAATATATCAAAATTGGTTAATATTATCAAAACTGTCGCTAGTGATATAAATGGTGCAAATGGTATTTTTCTTATTTTATCACTTTTTGCTAAAAGTATATATACACAATATACTGATGCTAAAACAAATGATAAAGCTATTAAATATAAGGAATAATTTTTGCCTAGCGCAAAACAACATAAGCCATATAGACCTATGTCACCTTCTCCTAATCCCTTAGTTGTTTTAGCTATTATATATGGTACTATAATTCCTATTATAAATGCTAGTAAATATTTTTTTATATCTGGAGATATAAAAAGTAAAATACCTTGGATTATTATACCACTAATTACTGTTATATCGTATATGTATGTTGTATGATAATCTATTATTGAAATTATGATTATAAATGGTATAAGTGATAAGTATTTTATTGATTGTATTGTTATTCCATACTTTTGATAAATTAACACCATACACAAAATCATTAATGTATAAATTATTATAGTGTTAGATTTTGTTCTTTTTAATTCATCACAAATATTATAAATTTGACTATTACAAATATAAGATATTACTATTGAAATTAATATTATATATATCATAAGTTAATAATAGTAGTAGGTTACTACTATTATTAACTTTAAATTTATTGTGTAATCACTCATATAACTTGTTTACTATTTTTATATAATAACTTCAATTTTTACTATAATATTTTTGCAACCTTAAGAAAAACTGGTATATTAGAATAATCCAATATACCAGTTCATTATACTTGTTCCATATAAAATACTTATCAATGCCCCTACAGATATAAATGGG
>NZ_CP048741.1:25845-31961 GCF_018336475.1 Romboutsia sp. 13368 | reverse complement strand
TTCACCCTTAATTATAGATTATAGTTTCTAGATTTCTATTATACCATAAAAACTGGTATATTAGAATAATCCAATATACCAGTTCATTATACTTGTTCCATATAAAATACTTATCAATGCCCCTACAGATATAAATGGTCCGTAAGGTATCATTGAGTTATATTCTTTTTTCTTAATCTTACTATATATAATACTTCCTACTCCATAAATAGCTCCAACATAAACGCTTAGAAGTATTGTAAGTAATCCTAATTTTATTCCTAAAAATAGTCCTACCATACCAAATAGCTTTATATCTCCGCCACCCATTACTTCTTTTCTTATTATAAGCTCTATTAGATAGATTAAAACTAACATTCCTCCACCGCATATTAGACCTCCTAATAGGCTATCTTTTATACCTACACCTAATCCTAGTATATTAAATATTACTGCTCCTATTGAGCCAAATATTACTAGAGAATCAGGTATTATATAATGGTCTAAATCTATGAATGTTATTATTACTAATAGAGATACTAATAATAGRTAATATAAAGTTATTATGTTAGGTCCATAAACACTATACACTAATATAAACAGTATTCCTGTTAATAACTCTACTAAAGCATATCTTGGACTTATCTTTTGTCCACAGTATCTACACTTACCTCTTAATAAAGTCCAACTTAATATTGGCACTAAATCTAGTGGCTTTAATCTAGTATTACAGTTATAACAATGTGATGGTGGATTAACTACTGATTTATTATTTGGTATTCTATAAATACATACATTGAAAAAGCTTCCTAATGCTGCTCCAATTATAAATGACACTATTGCAAAATATACATACATAATTAATATCTATCTCCTACTAATCTACTTGTAAACTCATAGTCAGTACATCTACTTAATACACTATCTCTAGATATAAGACCTCTTCTATATAAGTTAACTAACTCTTGGTCCATAGACTGCATTCCTTGTTTACTTCCTGTTTGTATAATATTTTGTATTTGATAAGTTTTATTCTCTCTTATAAGGTTTCTTATAGCTGGATTTGCTATCATAACCTCTAATGCTGCAACTCTTTTTCTTTCATCTATAGTTTTTATAAGTTGCTGAGATATAACACCTTCACATACAGTTGATAACTGGGTTCTGACTTGTTGTTGTTGCTCTGACGGGAACATGTCAACTATTCTATCTATAGTTTTTGCCGCTCCTACTGTATGTAGAGTTGAGAAAACTAAGTGACCAGTCTCAGCAGCAGTTAATGCTATAGATATTGTTTCAGGGTCACGCATCTCCCCTACAAGTATTACGTCAGGGTCTTGACGAAGTATAGCTCTTAATGCTGAGTTAAAACTTTCTGTATCTTGTCCTATCTCTCTTTGATTTACTAAGCTCTTTTTATGTTTGTGTACATATTCTATTGGGTCTTCTAATGTTATTATATGTCTTTGTTGATTTTCATTTATTATATCTAATAAACTTGCTAAGGTTGTACTTTTTCCACTACCTGTTGGTCCTGTTACAAGTACTAAACCTTTGTGTTTTTCTGTAAAAGTTTTTAGAACTTCTGGAAGTCCTAAGGTCTCAAATTTTGGTATTTCTGATGTTATTGTTCTTATGGCTATTGCAAAATTTCCTTTTTGTTTGTATGCATTTACCCTGAATCTTTCTCCAGTTTCTATTGAAACAGAGAAATCACATTCTCCATGTTCTTCTATTCTTTTAAAGTTTTTTTCTCCTGACAATTCTCTTACCATTTCTTGTGTATGTTCTTTTGTAAGTACTGTTTTTGATAAACTTACGAAAGAACCTTTTACTCTAGCTATAGGTTCACTATCTACTGTTATATGTATATCTGATGCACCTAATTCAATTGATTTTTTTAATAAGTCAAATATATTCACATTTATTCCCCTTACCATATAATTATTTTTATAAATATTGATTATAATTTTATATTATAGAATTTACTTTGTTTATTTTATAACCATACTTTTTTATAATTATTCCTAATATAAAAATCCAGTATAATAATTTAAAAATACACCTTACATATGTAAGGTGTATTTTTTAATTAAAATAATGCACTAATAGATTCATTAGAGAATATTTTCTTTATAGCATCTCCAAATAAAGGAGCTACACTTTTAACTTTTATTTTATCTATCTTCTTCTCATCAGGAAGTTGTATAGTATCTAAAACTATTAACTCACTTATAGCAGAAGCATCTATTCTTTCTATCGCCGGACCTGATAATACTGCATGTGTACAACAAGCATAAACTTCCTTAGCACCAAATTCTTTAAGCGCATTAGCAGCATTACATATTGTTCCTGCTGTATCTATCATATCATCTAATAATATAACGTTCTTTCCATTAACGTCACCAATTATATTCATTATCTCACTTACATTAGCTTTTGGTCTTCTTTTATCTATTATAGCTAGTGGAACGTCTCCATCTAAGCCATTAGCAAATTTTCTAGATCTTGTAACACTTCCTAAGTCAGGAGATACAACTATTAAATCTTCTATTTTCTTTTCATTGAAATAATCAGCTAATAATTTACCACCTTGTAAGTGATCTAATGGTATATCAAAGTATCCTTGTATTTGTGCAGCATGTAAATCCATAGTTAATACTCTATCTGCTCCTGCTGCTGTTATTAAGTTTGCAACTAATTTAGCTGTGATTGGATCTCTTGCCTTAGCTTTTCTATCTTGTCTTGCATATCCGTAGTAAGGAATAACTGCTGTTATTCTTCCTGCTGATGCTCTCTTTAATGCATCTATCATTATTAATAGTTCCATTAAGTTATCATTTACAGGGCTGTTAGTTGATTGAACTACGAAAACATCACATCCTCTAACTGTTTCAGCCATGTTTACACTTATTTCTCCGTCACTAAATGTTCCTACTTCACATTTTGCTAAAGGTACACCTATGTAATCAGCTATTTTTTGAGCTAATTCTTTAGATGAATTACCTGCAAGTATTTTGATTTCACTTCCGCTAGTGTTCATTTGTATCCTCCCAAAACTTTTTAAAACAATTTTATTTATTAAAATTTAGGCTATATGCCTTAAATAATAAGCTATGTTAGTTGCTATTTATTGTTATCTTTTGCTTCTTTTTTAGCTACCCAGCCTTCTTTTATTACTTGTCTTTCTCTTGCTACTGCTAATGCTCCTTGTGGAACATCTTCTGTTATAGTTGAACCTGTAGCAACATATCCTTTTTCTTCTACAGTAACTGGTGCAACTAGGTTAGAATTTGAACCTATAAAAGCTCCATCTTTAACTGTTGATTTAAATTTATTTTTACCGTCGTAGTTTACAAATACTACTCCGCATCCTATGTTTACATCTTTACCAACGTGTGCATCTCCTATATATGATAGGTGTGATGCTTTAGAGTTATCTTCTATAGTAGCATTTTTAACTTCTACGAAGTCTCCTATTTTTACGTTGTTTCCTATGTTGCTGTTTGGTCTTAGGTATGCATATGGTCCTACTGAAGTATTTTCTCCAACAGTACTATCTACTATTGTTGAACTTTGTACTTCTGTATAATTACCTATTTGAGAATTTGTTATACTACAATTCATACCTATTATACAGCTGCTCCCTATTTTAGTATTTCCTTGAAGCATTGCTCCTGGATATACTATTGTATCATTTCCTATTTCAACATCTGCTTCTATATATGTTGAATTAACATCTATTATTGTAACTCCATTTACCATATGAGATTCGTTTATTCTTCTTCTCATTATTTCTTCTGCTTTTGATAATTCAACTCTTGAGTTAACTCCCATTAATTCTTCTATTGTTGAACCATTGAAAGCTCCTACTTTTTGACCTTTATCTCTCATTATTTTGATTGTGTCTGTTAAGTAGTATTCACCTTGAGCATTATTGTTATCTAGTAAATCAAGACTTTCTCTTAATGATTTACCATTGAAGCAGTATATTCCTGAGTTTATTTCTTTTGCTTTCTTTTCTTCTTCATTAGCATCTTTTTGCTCTACTATTTTTAGTAAATCTTTATTTTCATCTCTTATTATTCTTCCATATCCAGTTGGATTATCTACTTCAGTTGTAAGAACTGTCGCATGGTATCCTTTTTCTATATGATAATCGAATAATTTCTTTAATGTATCTTCTTTTACTAAAGGTGTATCTCCGCAAAGTACAACTATAGTATCATTGTCATTTATGTATTCTTTAGCCATCATTACTGCATGGCCTGTTCCTAATTGCTCTGTTTGCATTGCTATCATAGTGTCTTTAGGTAATCTTTCTTTTACTACTTCACTTTCATGACCTAAGATTGCAACTATGTCATTTACCCCTGATTTTTTTGAAACAGTTATTACATGGTTTACCATTTCTCTTCCGCATACTTTATGTACAACCTTTGGATATTTAGACTTCATTCTTGTCCCTTTACCAGCGGCAAGTATTATCGCTTTAAAATTCATGTCCCCACTCCATTCATTAATTATTTTCCTATATATGTATAATATATAATATGTAAAGTTACATATTAGTATTCAATATTGTTATTTTCCTTTAATTAATATATCACTTTTTTACAGAAAAGTATATATTTAAACAAATATTGCTAACTTTAACCACAAAAAAAGAGCCGAAAATTCGACTCTTATCAATTTATGTATAATTTTAATTTTTTAACTTTTTTAAAATTATTAACTTTTTTAAAATTATTCAGCTGCAACTTCTAATTGAGCAACTGCTTCATGGTAAGCATTTAATACAGCATCTTCTAATACTTGTCTCATTTCAGCATTTATAGGATGAGCTATATCTCTGAAGTTTCCTTCTCCTACTTTTCTGCTTGGCATTGCTATGAATAATCCATTGTGTCCTTCTATAACTTTTATGTCATGTACAACAAATAAGTTATCAAAAGTTAATGAAACTATACATTTCATTTTCCCTTCATCTGTTATTTTTCTTACTCTTACGTCAGTTATCTTCATCTCTAAATATCCCCCTTTAATTTTGACAAAATATATTTATTGTTTTATTTGAAATTAATCTAGGTATATTAATTCTATATTAATTCTATATTAATTTCAAATATCCTTTTTATTTTTTAAAAAATTTTTATTTTTTATTCCTCATCCTCGTACTCTAAGATATTTTCTACATCATCTGAGTCTTCTTGACTATCAGTTTTGTATTCATCTTTGAATGTTTTTAAATTTGGTTGTACTGATATTTTATCCCCGTCTACATCTAATTCAATTAGCGATATATAATCTTTAACCATTTTTTCTTCTGGCTTAGTTGTAGATATAAACACTCCCGTTCCTACAACTTCTGCACCAAATTCATGCATAAGATCTATCATACCTTTTATTGTTCCTCCACCTCTCATGAAGTCATCTATTATTATAACTTTACTATCAGGTTTTAGAGCTTTTCTAGGTAAACTAATGCTTTCTACTTTAGAATTATTTCCACTTACATAAGTCATACTTAATGTTGGACCTTCTGAAACCTTTATGTCTTTTCTTATTATAACAAGTGGTAAGTTCATAGCCTTTGCTGTCATAAGTGCCATTGGAATTCCCTTAGTTTCCATAGTAACAACATAATCCGCTTCTGAATAATCTATATTTGAGGCCATTATCTTTCCTACTTTTGAAACTATTGTAGGGTCATATATTAAATCAATTAGATATAAAAATCCTCCTGAAAGAATTCTTGATGGATCACTTATTTTTTCACATAAATCTAGTAAGAATTCTTCATTTTCAGCTTTAGAAGTTTTAGGTATGTATTTTACTCCTCCTGCCGCTCCAGAGATTGTTATTACCTTACCTAATTCCAGTTTTTCAAAAACATTTTTAACTACTAATAAATCTTCACTTATTGTTGACTTAGCTGCATTAAATTGGTTTGTAAAGTGACTTAATGTAAATATTTTATTTGGATTATCAGATAGAATTTTAACTATCGCTCCTATCCTCTCCGTTCTTTTAAATTTCATCAGTTTTACCTCCTAAACTAAATAATGCACAACTATTTTTATTATGTTATAATAATTGTTATGTTTATTTAGTTTTTTAAATATATGTTATATATA
>NZ_CP048741.1:19777-25828 GCF_018336475.1 Romboutsia sp. 13368 | reverse complement strand
TATGTATTATATGTATATTTATTATAAAATATTGAACATTGTAATATTATACCACAAACATAGTTCATATTGTAGAACTTAATTAAAAAGAAAGGTGGTTTTGTTATGAAGATACACTTTATAGGAATTGGTGGTATTAGCATGAGTGCTTTAGCAGAAATTTGTCTAAACAAAGGATATAAAGTTTCTGGTTCAGATATGAATGAATCATATCTTTTAGATAAATTAAGAAATCAAGGTGCTAATATATTTATAGGTCATGCTAAAGAACATATCTCTGATGATGTAGATATGGTTGTTTACACTGCAGCTGTTCATGAGGATAACCCAGAAATGATAGCTACTAAAGAAAAAAATAAACTTACTATGGACAGAGCAGCTTTCTTAGGTCAGATAATGAGGGAGTATAAAAATTCTATAGCTGTGTCTGGAACTCATGGTAAAACTTCAACAACTTCGATGTTATCTACTATATTCGAATATGCTGATTTAGACCCTACTATATTAGTTGGTGGTAACTTAAGTGTTATAGGTGGTAATGTTAAAATAGGTAATTCAGATCATTTTATAACAGAAGCATGCGAATATGTTGATAGTTTCCTTAATTTTAACCCAAAAATATCTATCGTTTTAAATATTGAAGAAGATCATCTTGATTACTTCTCTGGTATAGAAGAAATAAAAGCTTCTTTCAACAAGTTTGGAAAACTTCTTCCTAAAAACGGATATTTCATAATAAATGGTGATGATGAAAATACAGGAGATATATTACACGATGTGAAAGCTACTATAGTTAAATATGGTACTAACTCATCTAATGATGCTGTAATATCAAACATAGAATTTAATGAAAACGGACATGGAATATTTAACTTAAGCTTTAACGAAACAGATTTAGGTAGATTTGAACTTTCTGTTCCTGGAATACACAACATCTACAATGCTTGTGCTGCAATCCTTACTGCATATGTTTCTGATATCGATTTAGAAGTTATAAGAAAAAATATAAAATCTTATAATGGAGTTGGTAGAAGATTCGAAGTTAAAGGAAATTACAATGGTGCGTTAGTTGTTGATGATTATGCTCACCATCCAACAGAGTTAAAAGCAACTTTATCTGCTGCTAAAAAGTTAAAGAAATCAACTTTATGGTGTATATTCCAACCTCATACTTATACTAGAACAAAAGCTTTATTAAATGAATTTGCTGAAGCATTCTACTCTGCTGATAAAGTTATAATAACTGATATATATGCAGCTAGAGAAAATGATCCAGGTGATATTCATTCTAAAGATTTAGTAGAAAAATTATACCAAAACAATGTAGATGTGACTTATATAAGCAAGTTTGAAGATATAACTGAGTATTTAAGAGAAAATGTTAAAGATAATGACTTAGTTATAACTGCAGGAGCTGGACCTATTTATCAAGTTGCTGAAGCTTTAGTTTCAGGTAAATAATAAAATAAAAAAATAGAGACTAAAATTATTTATTTTAGTCTCTATTTTTTTATTTTATTCATAACTATCTGATTCAACTGGTAATTTAAATATCTCATCTCTTAAATATTCATATAGTGCTATAGATACTTCATAGTAAGCCATTCCTTTATTTGATGATATCTTTACATAATATGGTCCCATTGTTTCTACTTTTAAATCATAATTATCGCCTTTTATATCTATGATAAAGTTATACTTACTTCTGTCTTTATTCTTTTCTGGTTGTACTTTACCTACAGTTCTCTTTGCTGACATTTTGTATACTAAATCGTCATATTTCCATTTATGTATAGTTTTAGTTTTATTATTATAAGATATTTCTACACTTTTCCATGTTTTATATTGCTTAACAAAGTCAAATGATGTACATATACTACCATTTAAAAGAGTATCTAGTTTATTCTTCTCTGCTACAGGAACTTTATAATATACCTCTTGGTTGACTGTATATATTCTAAAGAAATCTAAGTCAGTTGAAAATCTTATACCATCATCTGAGTATCCAGTATATGTTGGAGTAAACTTTTCTTGATTTCTTACCTTTGAAAGTTTAGTAAGCTCATACTTTATTTCATCCCAATAAATTTCTTCTACTTTTATATTTTTTATATCTCCACTAGACATATAAATCTTTTTCTTACTCTTTAATTGAGTCATAAGATCTCTATTATCTTCTTTTGTTTCTTCACTAACTTCTGTTTTTGGCTTATCTTTATTTTCTAAATATGTAAATCCATAAAAAGCAATTCCATAAACTATAAAGAAAACAACTATAGACATCCCTACTAATACACTTTTCTTAAGTTTTCTTTTTTTTGCCATTTTATCCTCCATGTTTATATAGTCCTTAAATAATTATATTACTTTTCTATGTATTTTTTAAGTAATAATGTATTTTTTAAGTAATAATTATAATTATATATATTTCCTAGGAAATATACTTAAATTTCAATCTTTTATATGATTAACTCAAAATAACTATTATAATGTTTAAGATTTCAAATTATTTATAATCAAAAATAAGTATCTCTTTAAGAGATACTTATTTTATATATATTAAGCTTCTTTTATTATTTCCCCTACCATTACTGCAGAGTTTATTAAATCTTCTATAGCTATATATTCTTCTAACGTATGTGCCTTTTTCATTCCTATTCCTAGGTTAACTGCTTTTATGCCGTTCTTATTTAGTATGTTAGTATCACTACCTCCACCAGTAGAAGCTGTTTTTCCTTCTATATTCATATTAGAGAAAGCTCTTTTAGCTAATTGAACTATTTCATCATTCTCATCTATTCTAAATGGTCCGTATGCTCTATTAACATTTATTTCTATTTCTGCTCCAAATTCTTTAGCAGCATTTTTAAATGTTTCTACCATATGGTTAGTTTGAGCATCTAGTTTTTCTTCACTTAAACTTCTAGCTTCTGCAGATATTTCTATTTCTGGCATAACTATGTTTGTAGCCATTCCACCCTTAACTATACCTATATTTGCAGTAGTTTCTTCGTCTATTCTTAATAATTTCATATTTTCTATAGCTCTTGATGCTACCATTATAGCACTTATACCGTTTTCTGGTTGTAATCCTGCATGAGCTGATTTACCAGTTATCTTAACTTTTATAGCATCTTGAGCAGGTGCTTTTACTATTATTTCTCCTGGAGATCCACCACTATCTAATACGAATGCATACTCTGCATCTATTTTAGAGTAGTCTAGATTTTTAGCTCCATGTAATCCGCCTTCTTCCCATATAGAGAATACTACTTGTATATCACCGTGATCTATATTATTTTCTTTTATATTTCTTAAAGCTTCTAATATAGCTGCTATACCAGCTTTATCATCTGAACCAAGTACTGTAGTTCCGTCACTTTTTATTATTCCATTAACTTCATCTATTATTGGTTTAACCCCTATAGATGGGCTAACTGTATCCATATGAGAACTGAATAATATCTTTCTACCTTCTCTATTTCCTTTTAATGTTGCTATTACATTCCCTGTTTCTGCACCAGTTTTTTCTCCAGCGTTATCTATTTCAACTTCACACCCTATTTCTTCAAGTTTTTTAACTAAAACTTGAGCTATTTTACCCTCTTTTGAAGTTGGACTATCTATTTGTACTAATTCTAAGAATTCATCTATTAACCTTTGTTTATTTACCATTTTACTCCCTCCAAAATATATAGTATATATATATTTTAGTTTTTCAAAATCTATATGTCAATTTTTTCACTATGCAAATATATTATAATTATTTTAAAATTTTTCTAGTTCTAGAATCTATGAAGCACAACCAATATCCTAGTTTATCATTTCTAGTATCACATGGTTGATATGTTGTGAACCCTGTATGGCCTTTATCTGGTTGCTCATCGTTTTTACCAGGTATTGCATATATATAATTTTTTCTCTTATTATATTCATCATACTGTACTCCAAATAAGTAATGTCTATATTTATATGAATTCATAACTGTATCACTATACATAGTATAGTTTAAAGTATTTACATAGCCTAAGTTTGGCATAGCATATCCAGATAAAGTTAAAGGATTTATTTCAATTTTCCACCATCTAGTATTTTCTACTGGTTCTTCTATAAAAGGTTTTACTTCTTTAAAGTGTTTTAATCCTTTTTTAATTTGTCTTGGCATTAATAATGTTCCAGCCGTTTTCGTTGATTCATAAGAATTGCTTTGACTTTGTGGTTCTTTTCTCTCTTGTTTTATATATTTTTTTTGATTTACTTGTTGTTTTTCTTTATATTTTGAATACTTATCTGTTTGTTTTTGTTGCGGTTTTACTTTTTCTTGAACTGGTACATATTCTAATTTACGCTCTTCATTTTCTTCAACTTCCTCATATTCTTCTACTTTATTATCTTGATTATTATCTTCTACATATTCTTCATCAGATGAATCACCTCTACTATACTCTGGTTCATCTTCATCTATCTCTATATACTCAATTTCTTCATATTCATATTCTGCATCGTCATCATCTTCATCTATCTCTATATACTCAATTCATCTATCTCTATATACTCAATTTCTTCATATTCATATTCTGCATCATCGTCATCTTCATCGTCAAACTCATCTCTATAATCTTCTTCGTACTCTTCTTCTCCTGCAAATAATATCTCTTCATAGTTATCTATCTTACTTCCCTTAAATCCTATAAGTGGAACTTGTTTCTCGTATAACATTGCTATACCTTTTATTTCTATATCATTTCTATCTAAATTTAATACAAATTCACCTTTTCCTTGCTCACTTAATAATATATTTCCTAATTCAAGTGTTTCATAATCACTTTGTATAGCAACTACTCTATATCCCTCTTTAACGCATTTAAGGTTCTCTACATATAAGGCTACTGATGATTTTTCTTCATTTATTTCTACTTTAGCAAATGCTTTAGGTAAAGCTCTTTCGCTATATCTAAAGTTAATATCCTTAGCTTCAAGAATTATATAATCTCTTTTAAATTTTCTTTTAGTCGCCATTTTTGTCCCCCCTTAACATAATATCTCTAGATAGTATATGAATAACTGTATAAAAAAAGTACCTTCAATTATTTTGAAGGTACTTTTGTATTTACAGCATTTGCTAAAGTTGCAAATTCTTCTATTGAAAGAGTTTCTCCTCTTCTTTTTTCATCTATGTTAGCCATTGCTAATACTTCTTTTATTTCATCTTTACTTAAGAATCCTAATCCACCTAAAGCATTAAGTAGAGTTTTTCTTCTTTGACCAAAAGCTGCCTTTACAGTTTTAAAGAATATATCTTCATTATCTACAGGATATTTTCTTTCTTCTCTTACGTGAAGCCCTATAACTGTTGAATCTACATTTGGTTGCGGTATAAACATATGTCTTGGAGCTTTTGCAACTATTTCTGTGTCACAATAATATTGTACTGCTACTGATAAAGCACCATAATCCTTTGTTGATGGCTGAGCATTCATTCTGTCTGCAACTTCTTTTTGTACCATTACTACTATATCAGTAACTGGTATATCTTCTTCTAAGAATTTCATAACTATTGGAGTTGTTATATAGTATGGAAGGTTTGCAACTAATTTAACTGGTCCTCCATCTAATTTTTCTTTTACTAATTCTTCTACATCAACCTTTAATATATCTTGGTTCACTACTTCAATATTGTCAAATTCTCCTAATGTTTCACGTAGAATAGGTATTAAAGTTTTATCTATTTCTATAGCTACAACTTTGTCTGCTACTTTTCCCATTTCACGAGTAAGTGTTCCTATACCAGGTCCTACTTCTATTATTTTATCACCTTCAGAAAGTCTAGCACCTGAAAGTATTCTGTCTATTACATTATCATCTATTAAGAAATTTTGTCCTAATGATTTAGAAAATTTAAAGCCATGTTTTTCTACAACGTCTTTTGTGGCTCTATGTGATGAAAGTCTATCCATTATGATTCTCCTATTTATTTTATTTTCACATATTGTGAATTTTATTATATATTATATTTGATTTAATGCTTGTTCAAATTCTTCTCTACTAACT
>NZ_CP048741.1:18974-19769 GCF_018336475.1 Romboutsia sp. 13368 | reverse complement strand
TATGTGATGAAAGTCTATCCATTATGATTCTCCTATTTATTTTATTTTCACATATTGTGAATTTTATTATATATTATATTTGATTTAATGCTTGTTCAAATTCTTCTCTACTAACTCCATAATTATTCAATCTACTTAAGAATTGTTTTGCATTTCCGTATCCTATTCCAAGTATTTTTCCTAATTCATCTCTTCTATGTGATGCATCTTCGTTTCCTATAAGTCCATTTCTTATTAAATCAACTTGCTTAAATTCTTCTCTTTTTTCTGTACTTTCTGTTCTTACTTTTTCAAGAGCAGCTAATATACTTTTAGGACTTGCATTTTCTATTCCTATATCGCCATCTTTCTTAGCTTCTTCTCTTGGTAAGAATGCGTGTTTACATCCTGGAACTTCTGCAGCTATTTTCTTTCTGATTTTTTCACCTGCAAAATCTGGGTCAGTAAATATTATAACACCTCTTCTTTTTTGAGCTGCTTTTATTCTTTCCATTACTCCTTTAGGAAATCCAAATCCGCCTGTTGTTATAAGCTCTGCATCTAATGCTCTTTTAACAGCGGTTACGTCATCTCTTCCTTCTACTACTATTATTTCTTTTATCATATAAATTCACCTTTTYCGCTCATTTTTAACTTAGTATCTTTATATTTTAAGCCTTATATGTATTTTTATCAAGTAAAAATAAAGCTATAGTACAATTATGCACCATAGCTTTTATTTTAATAAATATAATTTTTATTTTATATTAAATAATCTCTTTGCATTTTCCTTAGTAGCTTCACAGACTTTTTCAT
>NZ_CP048741.1:18527-18799 GCF_018336475.1 Romboutsia sp. 13368 | reverse complement strand
TCAGTAAATATTATAACACCTCTTCTTTTTTGAGCTGCTTTTATTCTTTCCATTACTCCTTTAGGAAATCCAAATCCGCCTGTTGTTATAAGCTCTGCATCTAATGCTCTTTTAACAGCGGTTACGTCATCTCTTCCTTCTACTACTATTATTTCTTTTATCATATAAATTTCACCTTTTCCGCTCATTTTTAACTTAGTATCTTTATATTTTAAGCCTTATATGTATTTTTATCAAGTAAAAATAAAGCTATAGTACAATTATGCACCATA
>NZ_CP048741.1:12157-18508 GCF_018336475.1 Romboutsia sp. 13368 | reverse complement strand
TAATTTTTATTTTATATTAAATAATCTCTTTGCATTTTCCTTAGTAGCTTCACAGACTTTTTCATAAGATATTCCCTTTTCTTGAGCTATCTTATCTGCGACGAATGCTACTAATGATGGGTCATTTCTTTTACCTCTATGTGGCTCTGGAGCCATATATGGAGAATCAGTTTCTATTAATAAGTACTCTAAAGGTATTTCTTTTGCAACTTCTCTAGTTTTCTTATTATTTTTAAAAGTAACTGTTCCTGGTATTGAAATATAACATCCCATTTTTACATATTCTCTTGCTAATTCTACATTTCCACTATAACAGTGAAGTACACATCCTATTTCCGGAGATTTAGTATTTTTGATTATCTCAAAAGTATCTTGATGCGCATCTCTATCATGTATTATTATAGGAAGTTTTAATTCATTAGCAAGTTCAATTTGTTTTTTAAACCATTCTTTTTGAATTTCTCTAGGAGAATTATCATAGTAATAATCTAGTCCTATTTCTCCTATTGCAACTACCTTTTCATTTTCAGTAGCTAATTTTCTTAAAGTATCTATAGCAGTGTCATCTAAGTCTTTTACATCATGTGGATGTACTCCAACTGCTGCATATATAAAATCATATTTATTAGCAAGCTCTACACTAGATATAGATGTTTCTATATCAGCACCTGGATTTAATACTAAATCCACGTGCTCTTCTTGTAATTTTTTTATTAATGCTTCTCTATCTTCATCAAATCTTGGATCATTTAAATGTGCATGTGAGTCAAATAACATAGTTTTCACTCCTTAACGAACTTCGCATCCTGAATTTGCACCAGTAGCAACTGGTACTATTAAGTCGTCTCCATCATTTCCAGCAGCTAATATCATACCTTGAGATTCAACACCTCTTAACTTAACTGGCTTTAAGTTACATACAACTATAACGTCTTTTCCAACCATTTCTTCTGGCTTGTACCATTTAGCTATTCCAGATACTATTTGTCTTGTTTCTGGTCCAACTTTAACTTGAGATACTAATAATCTATCAGCTTTTGGATGTTTTTCACAGCTTAATATCTTACCAACTCTAAGTTCAACTTTATCTAAATCATCTATTGTTATATTCTCTTTGTGCTCTATTGGTTCTTCCTTAGGCTCATCTTTTTTTTCAGAGAATAATTCATTTAATTCTTCTACTTCTTTTTCTATATCTAATCTTGGGAATAAAGCTTCACCTTTATGAACTTTAGTATTTTCATCTATAAGTCCGAAAGTCTTAACACTTTCCCAAGTTTTTAAGTTTTCATCAGTTATTCCTAATTGATCGTATATCTTATTAGCTGTAGCGTTCATTATTGGATTTATTAATGTAGCAACTATTCTTATAGATTCACATAAGTTGTATAAAACTGTGTCTAACTCACCTTTTTTAGCTTCATCTTTAGCTAAAGCCCAAGGCATAGTTTCATCTATATACTTATTAGTTCTTCTTATTAATTTCCAAGCACTTTCTAATGCTTCATTAAATTGAAGTTTATTCATTTCTACTTCAAAGTTTTCTACTGATAATTTAGCAGTTTCTTTTAAGCTTTCATCAAATGAAGTAGCTACATTTGCCATTGGTATTATACCATCATTGTATTTTTCAACCATAGAAACAGTTCTGCTTACTAAGTTTCCTAAATCATTAGCAAGGTCTGAGTTAAGTCTTGTTACAAAGTTTCTATGAGTATAGTTTCCATCTTGACCAAATGCAAATTCTCTTAATAAGAAGTATTTTAATGCATCTACTCCATATCTTTCTATCATTTGCTCTGGGTAAACTATGTTTCCTTTTGATTTACTCATTTTATCGTTATCGAATAATATCCATCCATGTCCGTATACTTGTGTAGGAACTTCTTCTCCTAATGCCATAAGTATTGCTGGCCATATTATAGTATGGAATCTCATTATTTCTTTACCTACTATATGAACGTTAGCCGGCCAGAATTTTTTGTACTCAGCGTCATTTTCGCTCATATATCCTAAAGCTGTTATGTAGTTGCATAATGCATCTACCCAAACATATATAACATGTTTCTCGTCAAACGGTACTTTTATACCCCAGTCAAAAGTTGTTCTAGTTACACATAAGTCTTCTAATCCTTTATCTAAGAAGTTTGCAACCATTTCGTTCTTTCTTGATACTGGGAAACAGAAGTTAGGGTCAGCAAATAATTCTCTTAATCTATCTTCGTATTTTGATAATTTAAAGAAGTAAGCTTCTTCTTTAGCATCATAAGTTTCTCTTCCACAGTCTGGACACTTATTTCCTTCTAATAATTGAGATTCTGTCCAGAAACTTTCACATGGAGTACAGTACTTACCTTCATAAGCACCTTTATATATATCACCTTGCTCATATAACTTAGTGAATATTTTTTGTATTATAACTTTATGTCTATCTTGTGTAGTTCTTATGAAATCATCATATGATATGTCCATAGTTTTCCATAATTTTTGTATATCTGCTATCATTCCATCTAAGTATTCTATTTCAGTCATACCTTTTTCTCTAGCAGTTTTTTGTATTTTTTCTCCGTGCTCATCTGTTCCTGTTAAGAACTTTACATCGTACCCACAGAAACGCTTGAATCTAGCTATTGCATCTGCTGCAACAGTTGTATAAGTATGTCCTATATGTAAGTTACCACTTGGATAGTATATAGGAGTTGTTACGTAAAAGCTTGGTTTTGTCATTGTTTTTCCTCCTCTTATGTAGAAATAAATATTAAAAAACTCGCCTCCTATGAACATTCATAGGGGCGAGATTATTCGCGGTACCACCCTAATTTATCTAAATCTGTATTATAGAGTTATAACTATAATGTTTAGATATCTTAATAGACTATAACGGGTCTAATCGTTTTATCTTAAAGATAGAAAATCTATCATTCGGATAAAAAGCTCTGAGGCCATCTTCAATAATTACTTTAACGCTAGCTTTCACCTATTCTAGCTCTCTGTAGAAAAAGCTCTTATTTACTCTTCTCTTCTTCGCTTTATACATTTGTATGTTTTACTACAATAATATATTTTATACATATTATTATATCTTATTTTTTATATGTTAAAACTAATTATAAAAAATTTCAAATCTTATGTAAATAGTTTTTTATCTTTCATTATCTAATTATATCATATACTAATTTGCTTATACAAACATTATATAACATATGAATACAGATGCTATAACACCTACTACATGGCTTATCATTGCACAAGTTAATGTATGTCTAGTATTTTTTATCTTTAAGCTACCATAGTAAATTGCCATAGTATAAAATATTGTTTCAGATGCTCCTACTATTGTAGCACCCATCCGTTCAATAATAGTATCAATTCCAACCCTTTGTGCAAGTTCTGTATACATTCCTAAGGCTCCACTACCTGATAAAGGCTTAACTATTATTAATCCTATTAATTCCTTTGGTATGCTCATTAGCTTTGCTATAGGCTGAAATATAAACTCTAAAACCTCTATTCCTCCACCAGTTTTAAATATTCCTATAGCTAGAAATATTCCTATTATATTTGGTGCTATCGACCAAGCTGATTTTAACCCATCAACTGCTCCTTTTACAAAGCTATCATATATATCTATTTTTTTAGATTTTCCGTAAATTACTATGTAAAGTATTATAAGCGGCACTAATATATTAGAAAATAACTCCATTATCTTTTCCTCCCTTGTAGTAATTTACAGCTTACCACAGCTACTATAGTAGACATAGTCGTTGCAAATAAGGTTGTAAGTATAATATCACTTGGACTTTGGGCTCCCATATCTAATCTAACTTTAAGCATAGTAAATGGTATTATTTGAATTGATGATATATTTATTACTAAAAACATAATCATGTCATTTGTGGCTGTATCTTTTTTATGATTTAATGTTTGTAATTCTTCCATTGCTTTAAGACCAAAAGCTGTTGCTCCGTTACCTGCTCCTACCATATTAAGTGCCATATTCATTACCATATAAGACATTGCTTTATGCCCCTTAGGTATTGATGGAAACAATTTTCTCATTATAGGGTTTAACTTATTTCCTATTTTATCTATTAATCCTGAGTCTTTAGCAATATTCATTATTCCCATCCAAAGTGCCATTACTCCTGCTAAACTTATAGCAAACTCTACTCCCCTCGAAGCTTCATTTAATATAACTTTATTTAATTCTCCTAAGTTATTGGTTATTATACTTCCTACTATTCCTATGGAAATCATGTAAAACCAAATTCTTCCCATTAAAATCCCCCCTTATTATTATAATTTTATGAAGCTTGGTCTATACTTTATACTTGAAAGTTCCACTATATTATGATTTAGTATAATTATGGGGTTTTTTATAATTTTTTAACATTAAGGAGAGATACTATGAAAAATTTAACACTTCTTACAGACTTATATCAGCTTACGATGTTAAATGGGTATTTTGAAAAGAACATACATGAAGATATTGTTGTCTTTGATATGTTTTTTAGAAAAAATGCCTGTAATGGCGGATATACTATAGTCTGTGGTATAGAACAATTTGTGGAGTACATAAATAATATTCATTTTTCAGAAGATGATTTAGATTACTTAAAAAGTCTAAACCTTTTCTCTGATGATTTTTTAATATTTTTAAAAGATTTTAAATTTACAGGGGATATATATGCTGTTGAAGAAGGAACTATAATGTTTCCTAACGAGCCTATACTTACAGTAAAAGCTCCTTTATATCAAGCTCAACTTATAGAAACAGCTTTACTTACAATAATAAACTTCCAATCACTTATTGCAACTAAAGCATCTAGAGTATGCTTTGCAGCACAAGGCGATCCTGTATTTGAATTTGGTCTTCGTCGTGCGCAAGGTCCCGATGCTGGTACATATGGTGCTAGAGCTGCTATAATAGGAGGATGTTCAGCTACTGCTAATGTTTTAGCAGGTAAAATGTTTAATATTCCTGTAGTAGGAACTCAAGCTCATAGTTGGGTTCAAAAATTTGATACTGAAATAGAGGCTTTTAGAGCTTATGCTGATATTTATCCTGATAAATGCTTACTTTTAGTTGATACTTATAATGTACTAAATAGTGGGCTGCCTAATGCAATAGAAGTTTTCAAAGAATTAAGAGAAAAAGGACACAAACCATTAGGTATAAGACTTGACTCTGGTGATTTAAAATATTTATCTAATCAATGTAAAGAAGCTTTAGATAAAGAAGGATTTACAAACATAAGTATAACTGCATCTAATGACCTTGATGAGTATACTATAGCTTCATTAAAGGCTGATGGTGCGTCTGTAAATTCTTGGGGTGTTGGTACTAAACTAATAACTTCATCTGATTCACCTTCACTTGGAGGAGTTTATAAATTAGCTGCTTTATTAAATGATGGAGATTTCGAACCTAAGATAAAATTATCAGAAGATCCAGAAAAAATAAGTAATCCTGGCTATAAGAAAGTGTTTAGAATATATAATGAAGAAAATAAAGCTGAGGCAGATTTAATAATGCTTCACAATGAGAATATAGATGAAAGTAAACCTTTAACTATATTCCATCCTACTTATACTTGGAAAACTAAGTCTTTTAAAAACTACACTATTAAAGAATTACTTAAACCTTTATTTATTAATGGTGAATGTAAATATGAAAAGAAAAGCGTTATGGAAATTAGAAACTATGTAAAAAATGAACTTGATTCTTTATGGGAAGAATATAGAAGACTTTCTAATCCTCAAACGTATAAAGTTGATTTATCAAGAGACCTTTGGTATTTAAAAAATAAAATGATAGATGCAAAAAAATATATAAAACACAATAGTTAAGGGGGCAACAATATGGATATTACAGATTACAAGATTATAGAAATACTTCAAAATGAAGGTAGAATATCTATGAAAGATTTAGGAAAAATAGTAGGTTTAACTTCTCCAGCTGTTTCTGAAAGAGTTAAAAGATTAGAAGAATCAGGTGTTATAGAAGGATATAAAGCTATGGTTAATCCTAATGCTTTAGGTAGAGTTATAAAAGCATTTGTTAACATTTCCTTACCTAGTAATAAATACCATGAATTTTTAGAAGCTGCTCGTAAAGATCCTAGAATAGTAGAATGTCATCACATTACAGGAGATGACTGCTTACTTTTAAAAGTTATAGTTAAAGATATGTATGAATTAGAAAGTGTAATAGATGCTATAAAAAAAGTTGGAACAACTAAAACTTCTGTTATATTATCAACTCCAATACAATCTAAATCTATACTATAAACTAAAATAATAGTATAAAAGGCTATAAAAAGCTTAATATAAAATAAGCTTTTTATAGCC
>NZ_CP048741.1:11756-12136 GCF_018336475.1 Romboutsia sp. 13368 | reverse complement strand
TACTCATAGTTAGTTAAAATAAATTCCATATACATTTTTATAATTTCAGAAGGTTCTGTAGGATCTAATAATTTACGAGTTGCTACAATATCTGCATAACCTAAAATTATTATTCCTATTATATCTTCACCTATTTCATCAAATAATTTAAACATATTTTCTTTATTTAAATTATTATTCTTATAAAGTACTAATAATATCATATGATATCTAACATATTTAAATAATGTATCTATTGACTCTTTGCTTAAACCTATACTTTTACCTAACTCTAATGCTATTTMTGCTCCAACTTTTTCATGACCCCTAAAATGGACTCTTACATTTTCATCAACAGTTTTAGCATCTGGCTTCCCTATATCATGTATAAAAATACCTAG
>NZ_CP048741.1:0-11531 GCF_018336475.1 Romboutsia sp. 13368 | reverse complement strand
ATAAATTAAAATAATAGTATAAAAGGCTATAAAAAGCTTAATATAAAATAAGCTTTTTATAGCCTTTTAATTTATATATATAACATTAAATTTACATCTTATAAATCTAATACTTGTTTATAAACTACGTCTTTTTTTAATTTTCTATCTTTACAAACTACTTTAATAGCATCTTTTTTGTCCATTCCATTTTCCATTAAAGCTACTACATATTCTCTTTCATTAAGGTCATCGTAAGAATTTTGTACAGTTTTTTCGCCTTTAAAACCTTCTACAATTAAAACGAACTCTCCCTTTATCTCTTTTTCATTAAATATATTTATAACTGTTTCTATATCTTCTCTTATTATTTCCTGATATTTTTTTGTTATCTCTCTATTTACTGCTATCTTTCTATTTCCTAATACTTTTAACATATCCTTTAAAGTATCTTTTAATCTATGAGGAGATTCATAGAATATTATAGTTCTTCTTTCTTCTTTTAACTCTTCTAATTGATTTCTTCTAACCTTTTTATCTCTATCTAAAAATCCTTCAAATGCAAATTTTGATGTTTCTAAACCTGAACCAACTAATGCAGTTATAGATGCTGTAGCTCCTGGTAATACTTCTATTTCTATATTATTTTCTATAGCTTGTTTTATTATATCTTCACCTGGATCTGATATTCCTGGCATCCCAGCATCACTTATTAATGCTATATTTTCACCATCTAATAATTTATTTATTAAGTAACCACCCTTTGAATCTTTATTATGTTCATGGTAACTTGTTAATGGCTTTGATATCTCAAAATGATTTAAAAGCTTTATACTATGTCTAGTATCTTCTGCTGCAATTAAATCAACTTCATTTAATATTCTTACTGTTCTGTATGTCATATCTTCTAAGTTACCTATTGGCGTTGGACATATATATAATTTACCGCTCATTTACTTCTCTCCTATATCTTCATTTGAATATATTGCTTTTAATTCTTCTGTATAATTTCCATCTTCTCCGTACACATATAATGGATCTAATATTTTAAGCTCTGGTCTACCATCTTTCATAAATTCAACTAATACTAAGTTAGGAGCTTTTCCTGCTCTTGGGTGTATAAATTGTATTTGTTTTGGTTCCATATTATACTTTCTACCTATTGTTAGTATATCAACTAATCTTATAGGTCTATGAATCATAAAGAACTTTCCTCTTGGCATTGTAAGTCTTGAAGCTGCTCTTATTACATCATCTAAATTACATTTAACTTCATGTCTTGATATAGCTTTTTTATCATTAGGATTTTTTATACCATCCATATGCATATATGGAGGATTTGAAGTTACTACATGATATCCATTTACCTCTAAAACCTTATCGATTTCTTTTATATCTGCATTTACTATTTCTACTCTATCTTGTAAATCATTTAACTTAACTGAACGAGTAGCCATTTCATAAACTTCTTCTTGTATTTCTACTCCTATAATTTTACTAGCTTGGCTTTTTCCAGCTATAAGAGTTGGAACTATACCTGTTCCTGTTCCTAAGTCTACAACTTTAGCTCCCTTTTTTACTTTTGCGAAGTTTGCTAATAATACTGCGTCTATTCCAAAACAAAATCCATTTGTATCTTGTATTAATTTTAATCCTTTAAGTTGTAAATCATCTATTCTTTCAGTTTCTTTTAATTGTACTTCCATGCTGTTCTCCTCTCATGTCTTAAAAATACTTTGATTATTTATATATCTAATTAAACAATTATTTTAACTTATACATTTATCTAATGTATACCTTATAATCTCTATTATGTCAAAAAAGGTAGGAAAATTCCTACCCCCTTATTATATATTATTAATCTTCTAATTTCTTTAATTCTCTTAATGTAGCTTCATCTAAGCCTTCATCTCTTAATCCACAACATTTCTTAGGTTCATGTAAAACCTTAATTTCATCCTTTTGGCATACTCTTATAGTCTTATCATTAAACTCTATTCTTGCTTGCTCTAATAATGGGTTAACCTCTATTACTTTACCTTTTAAGTCATCTACTTTTACTAATGCTCCCACTACTGGCATAGCATCTATAGCTTCTGCATATACATCATGTTCATACTTTAGACAACAGAAAAGTCTTCCGCATATTCCAGATATTTTAGTTGGATTAAGTGATAAACTTTGATCCTTAGCCATTTTTATTGAAACAGGTTGGAAATCCCCTAACCATGATGAACAACAAAGTTTTCTACCACATGGTCCTAATCCACCTATTGATTTCGCTTCATCTCTAACACCTATTTGTCTTAATTCAATTCTTGTTTTAAATATAGATGCTAAATCTTTTACTAAATCTCTAAAATCAATTCTACCTTCTGCTGTAAAATAGAATATTAATTTATTTCTATCAAATGTATATTCACAATCTATTAAAAACATATTTAAGTTATGTTCTTTTATTTTTTGCTGGCATAACTCAAATGTTTCTTTTGCTTTTTCTTTATTTTCATTATATACTTGTCTATCTTCATCTGTAGCTATTCTTATAATCGGCTTTAATGGTGAAACTAATTCACTTTCATCTATTTCCTTTGCCCCAACTACTATTGTTCCATATTCTAATCCTCTAGCTGTTTCTACTACTACTTCCATATCTTTTTCTACTTCTAACTCAACTGGATCAAAGTAGTATATCTTACCAGCATTTTTAAACCTAACACCCACTATCTTTATCATTTTATCACCTCATATATATTTAAAGCCATAACTTGTATACTAATGCTAAAGTTACAATTGCTTCTTATCTTTGTCTTTATATCCTCTATTATATCAATAATTTTAGATACTTGAGAATATGTAATTTTCTTACTCATATTTTGCAAGAATGTTAACTTATCTATATTTATTAACATGCTTTTATCTACGCTCTCTTTTATTAGCATAATATCTCTAAAGTAGTTTATTAACATGTCTAATATACTTATAGAGTCTTTTTTATACTTATCCATACTTGTAGGTATTTCTAAAATATCTATAATATCTTTATCTAGCATTATTTCTATATAAGTCTGTATTTCATCTCTCATTATAGCAAAATCTGCTGACTCTGATAGCTCTATAGCCTTTTCTATACTTCCTCTTGCAAAAGTAGATAATAACTGAGCCCTATTTTTATCTATACCTTTATTTATTAAATAATTATTTAAATCTAATATCGATATAGGTAAAAATTTTATTATTTCGCATCTAGATTTTATAGTATCTAAAAGTGCTTCCTTATTACTTGTTATTAGTATTATTATAGCATACTCTGGCGGCTCTTCTAATGTCTTTAATAAAGCATTTTGAGCTTCTATTGTCATACTATCAGCTTGATTTATTATATATATTTTATAGTTTTTATGAGGCTTTATAATTATGTCTGTTTGTAAATTTCTTATTTGTGCTATTTTTATACTGTTTCCATCAGGATATATATTTATATAGTCTGGACTACTATCTACATTTTCTGTACTTAGCAGTATTTTTGATAACTCTTGACTAAACTTCTTTTTCCCTATACCATCTATACCTTCAAACATATATGCATGATTTATTTTATTTTTATTTATTGAATTTGTAAGATATTTCTTAGCAAAATCTTGGCCTATAATATTATCAAAATACATATTTACCTCTCCATAGATTTTATCCTATCTATTACTAAATTATAAATTTCTTCATGTATACTATCTATACTTCTTAACTTATCTGATTCTACACAATTTATTTTATTCCAATTATATTTGTCAGCTATATATAAAGAATTTTCATATGACTTTTCTAAATACTTTATATCACTTTCATGAATATCTTTTTCACTTTCACCTGTGAATTTATTATTTCTATTTTCCATAAGTTTTTTACTAAAATCTATAGGTACATTTAAAAATACTACACAATCTGGTTGTGGTATCTTATATAAATTAAATTCATAATCTGCTAACCAATCTAAATATTTATCTCTATCTTCAGGTTGCATTTTAGAGGCTTGATGCACCATATTAGACGTTGTATATCTATCAGCAAGTATTATCCCTCCATTATTATAAAACTCTTCCCATTCTGTCTTAAATGAGGCATATCTATCTGCTGCATAAAATGTTGATGCTATATATGGATCCACATCTGTTGCCTTTTTACCGAACTCTCCTCTTAAGTACATTTTTACTAATGCTGAAGATTCTGAATCATAGTTTGGATATTCTACCTTTCTTACATTATATCCATCTTGTATTAATCTTTCATATAATTTTTTAGTTTGAGTTGCTTTTCCACTTGCATCTGATCCACTCTCTATGATTATTAACTTTCCACTCATTTTTATATACCGCTTAAATTATTTCTTAAGCAGTTTTCACCTCCATGCTTTCTGTATTAACTATTGTTGATACTAACTAAATTATCTTACTCTATTTATAAACTCTATATTAGAATTAATTTATAATAAATATCTCTAACTTATAAATACTTTAAATTAGATTTTTTATATCACTTATTCATTTTTATTTCTAAAATATTANNNNTTATTTCTAAAATATTAAATATAATCGATAAATTCATCTATTATTATAGTTGTAAACCTATTCCTAAATTATAATATCTAATTATTTTTCAAATTTCTTATCTACACTATAATATATTTTAACATTTTTCTTATATTTATAAAATGCTTGTATTCTACTTAATATTTTTTACTTAAATATATATGCAATAATTTTTATAGACTATATTTATATCTAATCTTAATTAATATTTAAAATAATGCCCTTTTAAAGTCCTTAAAACCATCTCTTAGGACTTTTATCTTATAATTTGATAAATACACCTATAACAATTATAAATATCGCTCTATTACCTATATTCCTTAATCTATTATCTTGTATATATTCTAGAATTAACTTTTTATAATGGCTTAAAATTAATTAATCCTAAATACATTTCTTACATTTATCTAAATATATTAAAAGCCGTTGATATAAAATTATATCAACGGCATATTCTTAACTAAATAAAATTGTGCTTAGGATTTATACTATCTTTTTTAACAATAAAAAAAGATTACGTGGCTACGTCTTACTCTCCCAGGCGGTCGCCCACCAAGTACCATCAGCGCTAAAGAGCTTAACTTCTGTGTTCGGAATGGGAACAGGTGTATCCTCTTTGCTATAATAACCACATAATCTTTCGATTAACTTATATTAAGTTTTAGAGTTAATACTCTAAAAACTGAATAACATTTAATAATCAATCATTTATATTGGTCAAGTCCTCGACCTATTAGTATCGATAAGCTAAATACATTACTGCACTTACACCTTCGACCTATCAACCAGGTAGTCTTCCTGGGGTCTTACCCTTACGGTGGGAAATCTTATCTTGAAGTTGGCTTCGCGCTTAGATGCTTTCAGCGCTTATCCATTCCGTACATAGCTACCCAGCCATGCCCTTGGCAGAACAACTGGTACACCAGAGGTACGTCCATCCCGGTCCTCTCGTACTAAGGACAGGTCTTCTCAAATTTCCTACGCCTGCGACGGATAGGGACCGAACTGTCTCACGACGTTCTGAACCCAGCTCGCGTACCACTTTAATGGGCGAACAGCCCAACCCTTGGGACCTACTACAGCCCCAGGATGTGATGAGCCGACATCGAGGTGCCAAACCTCCCCGTCGATGTGGACTCTTGGGGGAGATAAGCCTGTTATCCCCAGGGTAGCTTTTATCCGTTGAGCGATGGCCCTTCCATGCGGTACCACCGGATCACTAAGTCCGACTTTCGTCCTTGCTCGACCTGTATGTCTTGCAATCAAGCTTCCTTTTGCCTTTACACTCTTCGCACGATTTCCGACCGTTGCACTTGAATTGACAATTTATCAAATATAAAAGCCGTTAATATAATAATATTAACGGCAAAATCTAATTAAATAAAATTGTGTTTTTAGGATTTATAATATCTTTTATTTATGTCACTAGACAATAAAAAAAGATTACGTGGCTACGTCTTACTCTCCCAGGCGGTCGCCCACCAAGTACCATTAGCGCTAAAGAGCTTAACTTCTGTGTTCGATATGGAACAGGTGTATCCTCTTTGCTATAATAACCACATAATCTTTCGATTAACTTATATAAAATTTTTCAAAGTTAATACTCTGAAAACTGCATATCATTTAATTCCATCATTTATCTTTAGCAACCGAAATCTTTGATTTGGTTGGCGATATAAACCTTTAGGTTTATTTTGGTCAAGTCCTCGACCTATTAGTATCGATAAGCTAAATACATTACTGCACTTACACCTTCGACCTATCAACCAGGTAGTCTTCCTGGGGTCTTACCCTTACGGTGGGAAATCTTATCTTGAAGTCGGCTTCGCGCTTAGATGCTTTCAGCGCTTATCCATTCCGCACTTAGCTACCCAGCTATGCCCTTGGCAGAACAACTGGTACACCAGAGGTGCGTCCATCCCGGTCCTCTCGTACTAAGGACAGGTCTCCTCAAATTTCCTACGCCTGCGACGGATAGGGACCGAACTGTCTCACGACGTTCTGAACCCAGCTCGCGTACCACTTTAATGGGCGAACAGCCCAACCCTTGGGACCTACTACAGCCCCAGGATGTGATGAGCCGACATCGAGGTGCCAAACCTCCCCGTCGATGTGGACTCTTGGGGGAGATAAGCCTGTTATCCCCAGGGTAGCTTTTATCCGTTGAGCGATGGCCCTTCCATGCGGTACCACCGGATCACTAAGTCCGACTTTCGTCCTTGCTCGACCTGTATGTCTTGCAATCAAGCTTCCTTTTGCCTTTACACTCTTCGCACGATTTCCGACCGTGCTGAGGAAACCTTTGAGCGCCTCCGTTACTTTTTAGGAGGCGACCGCCCCAGTCAAACTGCCCACCTGACGGTGTTCCAAGACCTGATTCAAGGCCTATGGTTAGGATCCCAGTACTACAAGGGTGGTATCCCAAGGATGACTCCACACAGACTGGCGTCCATGCTTCATAGTCTCCCACCTATCCTGTACATGTAGTACCAAGACCCAACGTCAAGCTACAGTAAAGCTCCATGGGGTCTTTCCGTCCTGTCGCAGGTACCCGGCATCTTCACCGGGATTACAATTTCACCGAGTCTATTGTTGAGACAGTGCCCAAATCGTTACGCCTTTCGTGCGGGTCGGAACTTACCCGACAAGGAATTTCGCTACCTTAGGACCGTTATAGTTACGGCCGCCGTTTACTGGGGCTTAAGTTCACTGCTTCGATTGCTCTAACAGATCCCCTTAACCTTCCAGCACCGGGCAGGCGTCAGCTCCTATACATCGTCTTGCGACTTAGCAGAAACCTGTGTTTTTGGTAAACAGTCGCTTGGGCCTATTCTCTGCGGCCTGTCATAGACAGGCACCCCTTCTCCCTAAGTTACGGGGTCATTTTGCCGAGTTCCTTAACAATAGTTCTCTCGCTGGCCTTAGGATACTCTCCTCACCCACCTGTGTCGGTTTACGGTACGGGCGCCTTTAAACTCGATAGAAGCTTTTCTTGACAGTGTGAAATCAGCTACTTCGCCCCGAAGGGCTTACCCATCGTATCCTAGCATTATCTAGACGGATTTGCCTATCTAGACTGCCTCAATACTTAGCCACACAATAACCAACAGTGTGGTTAGCTTATCCTACTGTGTCACTCCATCTCTCAAACGCTTATTGGCGGTACAGGAATATCAACCTGTTGTCCATCACCTACGCCTTTCGGCCTCGGCTTAGGTCCCGACTAACCCAGGGCGGACGAACCTTCCCCTGGAAACCTTGGGTTTACGGCCCGTGGGATTCTCACCCACGTCTCGCTACTCATGCCAACATTCTCACTCGTATACTGTCCACATGTCCTTACGGTCATGCTTCAGCCTGCATACGAAGCTCCCCTACCCATCATAAATGATGCCGTAGCTTCGGTAGTACGTTTTAGCCCCGGAAATTTTCGGCGCAGGATCACTCGACCAGTGAGCTATTACGCACTCTTTAAATGAGTGGCTGCTTCTAAGCCAACATCCTGGTTGTCTGTGCAATCCCACATCCTTTACCACTTAACGTACATTTAGGGACCTTAGCTGACGATCTGGGCTGTTGCCCTTTTGACTATGAATCTTATCACCCACAGTCTGACTCCCAAGTATAAGAATACGGCATTCGGAGTTTGATAGTCTTCGGTAAGTGCAATACCCCCTAGGACATTCAGTGCTCTACCTCCGCTTCTCTCAACCTTGAGGCTAGCCCTAAAGCTATTTCGGGGAGAACCAGCTATCTCCGGGCTCGATTGGAATTTCACCGCTATCCACAAGTCATCCCCGAGCTTTTCAACGCTCGTGGGTTCGGTCCTCCACGAAATTTTACTTTCGCTTCAACCTGCTCATGGATAGGTCGCCCGGTTTCGGGTCTACGTCAAGTGACTAAACGCCCATTTAAGACTCGCTTTCGCTACGGCTCCACACCTTAAGTGCTTAACCTTGCTGCATATCGTAACTCGTTGGCCCGTTCTACAAAAAGTACGCGGTCACACAAGTAATGTGCTCCCACAGCTTGTAAGTGCAGGGTTTCAGGTTCTCTTTCACTCCCCTCCCGGGGTTCTTTTCACCTTTCCCTCACGGTACTATACGCTATCGGTCACTAGGTAGTATTTAGGCTTGGAGGATGGTCCCTCCTGCTTCCCACAGGGTTTCACGTGTCCCGTGGTACTCTGGATCATACTAGTATTTTTCTCGTTTTGACTACGTGGCTATTACACTTTATAGCGGAGCTTTCCAACTCTCTTCATCTACGATATCTTTCCATGTCGTATGTCCGCAACCCCAACGAAGTAAACTTCATTGGTTTGGCCTGTTCCGCTTTCGCTCGCCGCTACTTACGGAATCGAATTTCTTTCTCTTCCTCCGGGTACTTAGATGTTTCAGTTCCCCGGGTTCCCCTCGCTAAGCTATGTATTCACTTAACGATACTTAGACATTACTCTAAGTGAGTTTCCTCATTCGGAAATCTTCGGATCAAAGTTTACGTGCAACTCCCCGAAGCTTATCGCAGCTTATCACGTCCTTCATCGGCTCCTAGTGCCAAGACATCCGCCCTGCACCCTTAATAACTTGACCAGTTATTAAAAGTTGTAATTTTTAAGACTTTTCTTGTCATATATGTTTAAAATGATGTCATATCACTAAATGTTATGCAGTTTTCAAAGTGCTAACGCACTTCGCTACCTTCCACTCACTTTCGTTCGTGTCGAGGTGCTCAAAGTACTCATTAGGGCTACGCCCTATTTTGAAAGTTTAATAATAAACTCTCAAAATTAAACAGTAGGCAATTCTCCTTAGAAAGGAGGTGATCCAGCCGCACCTTCCGATACGGCTACCTTGTTACGACTTCACCCCAGTTATTGATTTCACCTTCGACGGACGCTTCCAAAAGGTTAGCAATCCGGCTTCGGGCGCCCCCAACTTCCGTGGTGTGACGGGCGGTGTGTACAAGACCCGGGAACGCATTCACCGCAGCATTCTGATCTGCGATTACTAGTAACTCCAGCTTCATGTAGGCGAGTTTCAGCCTACAATCCGAACTGAGAATGGCTTTAAGGGATTAGCTCCGCCTCACGACTTGGCTGCCCTCTGTACCACCCATTGTAGCACGTGTGTAGCCCTAAGCATAAGGGGCATGATGATTTGACGTCATCCCCACCTTCCTCCAGGTTATCCCTGGCAGTCCCTCTAGAGTGCCCAACTTAATGCTGGCAACTAAAGGCAAGGGTTGCGCTCGTTGCGGGACTTAACCCAACATCTCACGACACGAGCTGACGACAACCATGCACCACCTGTCACTTCTGTCCCCGAAGGGAAATCTCCGATTAGGGAGAGGTCAAAAGGATGTCAAGCTTAGGTAAGGTTCTTCGCGTTGCTTCGAATTAAACCACATGCTCCGCTACTTGTGCGGGTCCCCGTCAATTCCTTTGAGTTTCACTCTTGCGAGCGTACTTCCCAGGCGGAGTACTTAATGCGTTAGCTGCGCCACCGAAGGGGGTAACCTCCGACAGCTAGTACTCATCGTTTACGGCGTGGACTACCAGGGTATCTAATCCTGTTTGCTCCCCACGCTTTCGTGCCTCAGTGTCAGTTACAGTCCAGAGAGCCGCCTTCGCAACTGGTGTTCCTCCTAATATCTACGCATTTCACCGCTACACTAGGAATTCCACTCTCCTCTCCTGCACTCAAGTTTCCCAGTTTCAAAGGCTTACTACGGTTGAGCCGTAGCCTTTCACCTCTGACTTAAGAAACCACCTACGCACCCTTTACGCCCAGTAATTCCGGATAACGCTAGCCCCCTACGTATTACCATGGCTGCTGGCACGTAGTTAGCCGGGGCTTCCTCCTCAAGTACCGTCATTATCTTCCTTGAGGACAGAGCTTTACGACCCGAAGGCCTTCATCGCTCACGCGGCGTTGCTGCATCAGGCTTTCGCCCATTGTGCAATATTCCCCACTGCTGCCTCCCGTAGGAGTTTGGACCGTGTCTCAGTTCCAATGTGGCCGATCACCCTCTCAGGTCGGCTACTGATCGTCGCCTTGGTGAGCCGTTACCTCACCAACTAGCTAATCAGACGCGGGTCCATCCTGTACCGCCGGAGCTTTGATACTTCTACCATGCGATAAAAGCATATTATCTCGTATTAGCATACCTTTCGGTATGTTATCCGTGTGTACAGGGCAGATTACCCACGCGTTACTCACCCGTCCGCCGCTCACCCCGAAGGGTTCGCTCGACTTGCATGTGTTAGGCACGCCGCCAGCGTTCATCCTGAGCCAGGATCAAACTCTCAAATAAAAGTTGTCCATCGCTCAGCTAATCATTATCTGAATATCTGGCTTGGTTGTTTAGTTTAATTCTATAAATTAACCTACTGTTTAATTTTCAAAGTTCTTAAGTTGGTGGACCATCAGGGACTCGAACCCCGGACCTACCGGTTATGAGCCGGGCGCTCTAACCAACTGAGCTAATGGTCCACTTTATTGGTGCCGAAGACCGGAATCGAACCGGTACGAGAGGTAAGTCCCGCAGGATTTTAAGTCCTGTGCGTCTGCCAGTTCCGCCACTTCGGCATACCACGTGGCTACGTGCTACTCTCCCAGGAGGTCGCCCCCCAAGTACCATCGCCGCTAAAGAGCTTAACTTCTGTGTTCGGAATGGGAACAGGTGTATCCTCTTTGCTATAATAACCACATTAAATTGCTTTGCTTTTTCAAGACAAGTATTATATTAACATTTTCGATTAATAATGTCAATACTTTTTATAAAGTTTTTTCAAAGTTAATACTCTGAAAACTGCATATCATTTAATTTTCCATCATTATTTTGGTCAAGTCCTCGACCTATTAGTATCGATAAGCTAAATACATTACTGCACTTACACCTTCGACCTATCAACCAGGTAGTCTTCCTGGGGTCTTACCCTTACGGTGGGAAATCTTATCCNNN